>NZ_JBXGGI010000091.1:0-5156 GCF_056854775.1 Mannheimia sp. | reverse complement strand
AAAGCATTGATGATTTACCAAAAGATTATGAAGCACCTGACTTTTTCTTAAAAGAAACTGTACAAATGGTAGTAGATTGGTCGAATATTGGTAAAAAACCATAAATGTGTTTATAATATACACAAATATTGCCGCTTAGATTACTAAGCGGTCTATTTTTTGAAAAAATTTGCAAATGATATTAAGAGGAAGAGTGGGTGAAAACCTTTAAATTATTACCTATTATGATGGCTTTTTCAGGTTTAGCTTTAGCTGAAACGGCAACAGTTACTCAGGCTACAGCTGCACCTGTTGTGCAAGATACAATTTTACCGCAGTTAAGTTTTGCAGCCCAACAAGCTCGTGCCGCAGAATTGGTAAAACAGGCTGATTATGCGTTAGCTCAAGAACAAATTCGCCAAGAGCAAGCAAGAAAATTTGCAGAGGCAGAAGCGAGAGTGAATCAAGAAATTGGTAATAATGCCCTATTACTAAACCAAGCGACAACAAAAGTTTATTTAGACAATGAATTTGCCACAATGTGGAATGACAAAGCTGCAGAAAAAGCTTTTTTAAAAGAATATGCTTTATTTGCTGCAAGTGGTGTATCGTCTAAATCTGCTAAAGCATTACAACAAATCTTAAATCAGCCGGAAGGTTTGGGTAGAGATATTTTATTAACAGATTGCTTTTTAGATTATTTGTATTACAACAAAAATGTGTTTAAAAATGCCAATAACTGGTTATATAACTTAGGAAGCTACTCACCTAAAGCACCTTCTCTGGAACAAATTACTAAATGGACGAGTGCGGTAAAAGATGGTTCGTCAGGTCAGTTTGTAACTAATCTTGTGCCAAGAAATCATTTATATCGTGATACTGCGGAAAGAGTATTAGCAATGGTAGGTGGTTCATCTTCAGCAAAATCTAAAAAAGGTAAAGTAGCGGGGGGAGAAGTAGCAAATAATGGCGGTTCTTTCTATAAATTAGCACTAAATGCTCAACGCTTGCGTATTATTCCAAGTTTCAATAACGGTATTTTTGTGAATATTCCAAGTTATCAATTATATTACTTCCGTGATGGGGCATTGGCTTTGCAGTCTAAAGTGATTGTTGGACGAGCTGATCGTAAAACGCCGGTAATGTACAGCAAATTAAGTAATGTTGTAGTAAATCCGCCTTGGAATGTTCCAACGAGTATTATGACAAAAGATATTGTGCCAAAACTTGCCCGTGATCCAGGCTATGCAGATCGTGCTAGTTTTGAAATTTTAGATGGCAGCGGTAATAAAATTAATCCGCGTAGCGTGAATTGGTCGCAGTATTTAAATGCAAAAAGTACACCATACCGTATTCGCCAGCAAGCAGGTGATGATAGTGCATTAGGTCGCTATAAATTTAATATGCCAAGTTCAGATGCAATTTATTTACACGATACGCCAAACAGAGGACTATTTGGTAAGACAGACAGAGCGTTAAGTTCAGGTTGCGTGCGTGTAGAAAAAGCAGATGATTTAGCGACAATCCTTCTTAAAGAATCAGGTTGGAGCGTGGATAAAAAGAACCAAGTGTTAGGTAGTAAAAAAACCACTTCTGCACAAATTCGCTCGGATAACCCGGTTTATTTATATTATGTAACTGCTTGGGTTGAAGGTGGAAAAGTACAAACTTTGCCGGATATTTACAACCTTGATGCGAAAATTCCACAATATTCAATTAGTTGGGGAAAAGTTAAAAGTTTGATTTAACGTAATACATCACAAGCTCCAAGAAGATCCGGTATCTTCTTGGAACTTTTTTATAATTTAGATTACTAATTGTAATCTATGATTAAAAATTACACTATAGATTTACAGAAATTCGTTTATCGAAGCGATTTTCTCTAAATTATTAGCTAACCTATGAGGAAAAAATGAAACAAATTGATGTTCAACGCCGTAAGTGGTTATCACTCGGCGGACTTGTTTTAGGGGCTAGCCTTCTGCCGGGTCAAGTAATGGCAGCTCTTTCTACTCCTGCCCCTGCTGCATTACGTTTTCGTAATATTAATACAGGTGATACCTACACAGCGAAATTTGGTGCAGGTGGTTTAAATAAAAAAGATCTCGGTCAATTAAATTATTTGATGCGAGATCGTCATATCAATCAAGTTAAAGCGATTGATCCAAAATTATTCGTTAAACTTAACCAATTACAGCGTCGTTTAGGTTTCCATAATGCAGAAATTCTAGTATTAAGTGGTTATCGCTCGGCACAAACTAATGCAAGAATGCGTCGTAGAAGTCGTGGTGTAGCACATCATAGCTATCATATTCTTGGTCAAGCAGTAGATTTCCAAGTTTCAGGAGTGCCTTTAAATAAAGTAAAGCAAGCGGCAGAAAGTTTGAACAATGGAGGGGTTGGTTACTATCCTCGTAGTAATTTTGTTCACGTTGATACCGGTCCTGTTCGTACTTGGAGAGGCTAACAAGCGGTCATATTTTATGTTTAATTTGCAAATTATTCCTGTTAGCCCATTCCAGCAAAATTGTACTGTGATATGGGATAACAATAAAAATGCAGCTATTATTGATGCTGGTGATGATGCAGACCGTATCATTCAATTTGTAGAATCTCAAAATTTAAACGTGCAAAAATTGCTGATTACTCACGCACATTTAGATCATATTATGGCTGTTAAAGCTGTTAGAGATCATTTTAACGTTGAAGTGTTTGGTTCTCAGATAGCAGATAAACCGTTATTTGAACATTTACCTGAAATGTGCCAACAATTTGGCTTACCAGCGGTAGAAGGATTTTATCCGGATCACTGGCTAGAAGAAGGCGATGTAGTTGAGGTAGGTGAGTTAAAATACCATATTCGCCATTTGCCGGGACACGCACCGGGACATATTGGCTTCTTTGATTTTGAGAATAAAATCGCTTTTAGTGGTGATGTTTTATTCCAAGACAGCATTGGAAGAACTGATTTGTATATGGGGAGTTATGATCAGCTTTTAGAAACTATTCGTACTAAAATGTTTGATTTAGATGATGATTTCATCATTGTGCCGGGGCACGGCTCACATACCACTATTGGGCGAGAAAAACAGAGTAATCCGTTTTTGAAGTCGTAGAGATAAAAAAGCAGAGTTTTCACTCTGCTTTTTTACTATCTTGCACCTCGCAAATAAAGCCGGTAATTATGGCTTTCTTCAGTAGGTTTAATTAATGCCACGGTCTGTTTTTGTTTTGGCTGTAGCCATAATGGTTGCCAGCCTGAACTCTCTGCAATGCCATTAGGTGATTGTGTTACGCCGTCTTTATCGTACCAAAAGAGTTTATAAATCACATTAAGTGGAAAATCAGTTAAGTTAGCCACACTAAAAGTTTTGCCGTTGGTATCGAGTTCCACTTTTTGTGCAATATTTTCCTCAATATTAACAATAGGCTTTGAACCTGTTGGTAAATAGCTTACCGGCTTGCTTGCACAAGCGGTCAAAAAAAGTGAAAAAATTGCAAAAGTAAAATAGGATAAACGCATAATGTTACTTCGCCACTAATGGACCTAATTTCTCTCCACCAAGTAAGTGCATATGAATGTGGAACACTTCTTGCCCTGCGTTTTTATTACAATTCATAATTAAACGATAGCCATCTTCGGCAATACCTTCTTCTTTAGCAATTTTGGCTGCAACGGTAAATAAACGCCCTAATGCTAATTCATCTTCGGCAGTAACGTGATTAACGGTTGGAATAAATTTATTCGGAATAATCAGAATATGCGTAGGGGCTTGTGGAGAAATATCACGAAATGCCGTAACAAGCTCGTCTTGATAGACAATATTGGCAGGAATTTCTTTGTTGATGATTTTGGTAAAAATCGTTTCTTGGTATTCTGTAGTCATAAAATGTTCCTTCTAATCAATTAAGCCTAATACTTTTTTCACTGGGGCAAAACTTTTGCGATGATAAGGTGTTGCCCCAAATTCAATTAACTTTTCAAAATGTAACTTAGTCGGATAGCCTTTGTGTTTGGCAAAACCGTATTGCGGAAATTGTTTATCTAATTCCTCCATTTCTTGATCACGAGCTACTTTGGCAATAATCGATGCGGCACTGATTTCAGCTACTAAGCTATCACCTTTAACTACTGCTTGTGTCGGCACGGAGAATTGTGGTGGGCGATTGCCATCAACTAAGATGAAATCGGGCTGAATATGTAGACCTTCCACAGCACGTTGCATCGCTAACATAGTGGCGTGAAGAATATTTAATTCATCAATTTCAGCCGGTTCAGCTCGACCAAGCGACCAGCTCAGGGCTTTTGCTTTAATTTCTTCTGCCAATACTAAGCGTTTCTTTTCCGATAGTTTTTTAGAATCCATTAACCCTTCAATCGGATTATTAGGATCTAAAATCACTGCTGCGGTTACAACTGCTCCAACTAATGGACCTCGCCCGACTTCATCAACGCCTGCAATCAATTGGGCGTTTGGATAGATAAACTCACTCATTATTATACTTCTTCTTTTCTAAAATGGCGTTGGCTTTTGGTTTCAGACAGGCTTTCAATTAAGCGGTGGTAATTTTCAAACCGAATTGCAGAAATTTTACCATTTTCGACCGCTTGTTTTAATTCACAGCCCGGGTCGTTTTTATGTTTGCAATCACGGAATTTGCAAGTACCTAGCACTGATTGAAATTCACGATAGCCAAGCGTAATTTGTTCCGGCTCTAAATGCCATAATCCAAATTCACGAATACCCGGCGAGTCAATTAATTGACCGCCTTGTGGTAAATGGTATAAACGTGAAGCGGTAGTAGTATGTTGCCCCAATCCTGAATTATCACTTACAGATCCTGTGAGTGCATTGACTTCCGGCATAAGCTGGTTAATAAGGCTCGATTTTCCTACACCTGATTGACCAACGAAAATGGATGTCCCGTTTGCAAGATATTGATGCAAAGTGTGCATATTCTCGCCGGTATCGGCGGATAGGCAAAGTGTTTCATAGCCAATATCTTCGTAAATTTTTAATTGTTCTTGAACGGCTTTTCGTTCTGTTTCATCAAGTAAATCAATTTTGTTCAGCACGATAAGAGCCGGGATATTGGCAGTTTCGCAAATGACTAAATAGCGATCAATAATATTGAGTGAAAGCGTAGGCACAACTGCTGACACGATGATGATTTGA
>NZ_JBXGGI010000090.1:0-5978 GCF_056854775.1 Mannheimia sp. | reverse complement strand
TTCATTAGGATATCTATTTAAATAACAAAAAGGGAATAAGTATAGAGGATAAGTAGCTACAAGCGGTAATATTTTATGAAAAAATTACCGCTTGTAATTCAAAGAAAAGATTAGCTTCTATTGCCAGAATTTCTTCTTAGAAGTTTGACCAATTCCCGGATTAAAACTATTGGTAGGATCAAGTTGCTTATAGAATTTTCGTAATTCCGGCTTAGCTTCATATAAATGTCCGACATTATGTTCTGCCGGATATTGTGCACCTCTAATATCAAGCAATTTTAGCATCTCGTGCTCCAAATTCAGGCAATCTACTCCTTTTTTCACAATATAGTCTTGATGGAAAACGTGGCACATAAAATGCCCGTAATAAAGTTTATGGATAATTTTAGAATCAACTTCCGCTGGAAGTTTCTCAAACCAATCTGCATCATTACGACGTAAAGCTACATCTAATGCCACAATATCTTCAACCTCTTTAGAATGAATTGCTCTATAGCGGATTGCTGCTGAAGCCACTGCAAAGCGGTGTAACATAGCCGCTTGAGTTTCTACTGCATCGCACTCAAAGTAATTTCCTCTACTTGAGTTTGCAAAGTAATCTTTTAAAAATTCTCGTGCTTCTTGCACACCTTTTCCACCCATCTTAATGATTAGATGATGTTCATATTGATCTCGATACTGCCATAATTTCTTTGGTAAATGTTCAGGCAAAATTTTACTCACTGATTGTAATAATTTATCACTCAAATCTGCAGGTAAAAAGCTTATCTTCTTAGCAAGACGATCTACTTTCGCTTTTACCGAGAACAGCTTTGGCAACCAATGCGTACCAAATTTTTTTATCACCCAGAAAGTGTCTTTCCCATAATTTGCGGCAATATCAAAGGCATCACGATGAATATATTCACCTGAAATTGGCAATGATTCAAACTGCCCTAACATAGCACGTCGCACATCATTAAGTACTTCTGTTTGATTTGTGCCAAGATAAAACACGGCTGTCTCTTTTTCTAATGGGAAAGTATCTAATCTTACTGCAAAAATAGCGAGTTTCCCGGCTGAACCTGATGCCTCATAATGGCGAGCCGGATCGGCATTAAAACGAGCCGGTGAATCTGCATCAACTTGACGAACATGATGGCAATAGCTGTGATCATGACCTCTTCCACACTCATTTTGAATATCTTTTCGTTGATAACGACTTTCTTGTAAATTCGTTAAAATTTCTTCTGGTGTATCGCCTAAATCTATCCCCAAATGATTTTTTAACTCTAGCTCACCTTGCTCATTTAATTGTGCATAAAGTGCCATTTCTGTATATGCCGGACCTCGTTGAACTAAAGCACCGCCTGAATTATTACATACGCCACCAATAACAGAAGCTCCAATGCAAGATGAGCCGATTACTGAATGCGGTTCACGCCCATATTTTTTAAGTAAAATTTCCAATTCATTTAACGTTGAACCGGGTAAACAAACCACTTGTTCAGCTTTATTAATTAATTGAATACCGTCAATACGCATTGCATTTATAATAACAATATCTCTATCATAATCATTGCCACTTGGTGTTGAACCGCCTGTTAGACCTGTATTTGCAGCTTGGTTGATGACAATCACATCTGCCGCTACACAAGCTTTTACTATATACCAAAACTCCAGTAATGTAGCAGGGCGAACAACAGCTAATGCATTACCTGTGCCAAAACGATAACCGGAACGGTATTCCTCATTTTTTAATGGATCAGTAATGATGTATTTTTCACCGACAATTCTTGTTAATTCTGAAATTAGTTGCTGAGAGGTCATTTTGTTACTCCTTTGTAATAAAAATAAAACAATTGTAAAAATTTTAACAAAAAAGACCGCTTGTTTTTGTGAATTAGCTCACAAATTTGTAAACTTTTAATAAATAATGAATTGACACTTAAATATCTTGCAAACGTTGTTTTTGTTCACCCTGTTCATCGAAATTATCCGGGCTTAACCAAGCCTCAAGACGTTTCTTAATAGTTTTCCATTCAGAATCTAACATCGAATACCAAGCGGTATCCCGATTTCTGTGATGATAAACCTGAGCTTGTCGGAAAATCCCTTCAAAAGTAAAGCCTAAACGTTCAGCAGCTCTGCGACTTCGCTCATTTAAACTGTCGCATTTCCATTCATAACGCCGATATTTCAACTCTTCAAATACATAACAGGCTAACAAATATTGAGCTTCCGTAGCAATTCGTGAACGTTGTAGCTGTGAAGAATAAATCACAGCTCCTACCTCAATAACTCGGTTTGCAGGATCAATTCGCATTAAACTAAATGTTCCAATTGCTCGCTGGGTTTGCTTGTCCATAATAACCAATAAATAAGGATCGCTTGCTTGTTCTTGCTGCTTTAAAAATTCAGAGAATGTATTTTTATCCCCAAAAGGTCCAAAAAAAGCAGGTAAATATGTCCAATTCTTAAGTTCTGAATCTGTACCGTAAACACGCCATAAATCATCAAAATGGCGAGAGCTATTCAACCTTTCTAAATAGCAATACTTCCCTTCTACATATTGTAGTGATGGCATTTCGCCAGCTGAAAAATGACTAACTTCTTCTCCAATCAGTTGATTAAATTGATTTTTTCTCATTGTTGCCTCTTGTAAAAAATAACGAAAATCAAACCGCTTGCAAGCCGAGCCTAATCCATTTTATCAGCTCATCAGATTCTTCGATCGCTAACTCAGGTATAGACCAATAGTGCATTTTTTGCACTTTTCCTTTCGCAAAATAGCTAAATTGCTCTGCATTTTCTGCCAAGAAAAGGGGTAAAGTTTCTATTTTGGTTTTTACAAAAATACGATAATCTTTGCTGATAATTGCCACAATTTTATCGTTATAAAACAAGCAATATGTACCAAACATTTTTTTCGCTCGCAAACCTGAAATGGACGAGAGTTGATCTAACAAAAAATGAACAAATTCCGTATCAGCCATAGTTGCTCCTATGAGGATAGATTCAGGTTATAATACACAAATTACAGGGGGAATGATATGAAAGTCGGATTAGTGTTGGAAGGTGGCGGTTTGCGGGGAATTTTTACCGCAGGCGTATTAGATGTATTTTTAGATGAAAATATTCATATAGACGGTGCAATCGGGGTTTCTGCCGGAGCACTGTTCGGTGTGAATTTCCCATCTAAACAAAAAGGCAGAGCATTACGATATAACAAAAAATATGCTAAAGATAAGCGTTATATGGGGATTCACAGCTTGCTCACGACGGGAAATATTGTGAATCGTGATTTTGCCTATTATGAACTTCCCTCGACTCTTGACCCATTCGATCAAAAAGCCTTTGAACAATCCGGAATGGATTTTTGGGTAACGGTAACCAATGTGGAAACGGGCGAGCCTGAATATATTAAAATCACCAATGCTTTTGAGCAGATGGAAGCTTTTCGAGCTACCTCATCAATGCCTATTGTTTCAAAAATCGTAGAAATTGATGGCAAAAAATATTTAGACGGCGGCGTTTCGGATAGCATTCCTGTACAGAAATTTATTGAAATGGGCTACGATAAAATTATCGTCGTACTAACTCGCCCGCTTGAATATCGCAAGAAACCGAGCTCAATGTGGCTGTTTAAGTGCTTCTATAAAAAATACCCGAAATTAGTCGAGCGTTGGGCTAATCGCTATTCAGAATACAATCAAGCTGTTGAGCAAGTTATTCAACTCAATGAAAAGCAACAAATTTTCGTTATTCGCCCAAGCAAGACGCTTAAAATCGGTCGATTAGAAAAAGATGTGAATAAGATACAGGCAATGTACGACTTAGGTGTGGAAGATGCAAAAAATGCCTTAACTGGACTAAAAGCTTATTTGGCAAAATAGCCAAATTCCATTTGCCTAAAACGTTCAAAAAATATATTATAGACGTCTAGATGGAAATACTTCCAAACGAAATTTCAACAAGCGGTTCATATTTGTAAATTTTTTACAACAAACGCTTGCGTTTGAACGTTGGCTTTGCCAACGGCTCCGAAGGAGCGAGCGTAGCGAGTAAAAAAGACCGCTTGTTATTATTTATAATCCGATATTTAAGATAGAGAGGAATACAATGGCAATTAATTTATTTACTTCTGAGTCCGTTTCAGAAGGGCACCCGGATAAAATCGCAGATCAAATTTCAGATGCGGTATTAGATGAAATTTTAAAACAGGATCCAAAAGCTCGTGTTGCGTGTGAAACTTACGTTAAAACAGGTATGGCATTAGTAGGCGGTGAAATTACCACTTCTGCTTGGGTTGATATTGAAAACTTAACTCGCCAAGTCATTTGCGATATTGGCTATACTCATTCAGATATGGGCTTTGACGCTCACTCTTGTGCGGTATTAAATGCTATCGGTAAACAATCTCCGGATATCAATCAAGGCGTGGATAGAGCAGATCCATTAGAGCAAGGTGCTGGCGACCAAGGGATTATGTTTGGCTATGCAACCAACGAAACCGAAGTGTTAATGCCGGCTCCAATCACTTACGCACACCGCTTAATGGAACAACAAGCGAAAGTACGTAAATCAGGTAAATTAGACTGGTTACGCCCGGATGCAAAAAGCCAATTAACCTTTGCTTATGAAAATAACAAAATTATTGGTATTGATGCAGTGGTGCTTTCTACCCAACACGCTGAACATATTTCACAAAAAGATTTGATTGAAGGTGTGATGGAAGAAATTATCAAGCCTGTTCTTCCTAATGAATGGTTAAGCCAAAATACCAAATACTTCATTAACCCAACAGGCCGTTTCGTAATTGGCGGACCGATGGGCGACTGCGGTTTAACCGGACGTAAAATTATTGTTGATACCTACGGCGGTGCAGCACGCCACGGTGGCGGTGCATTCTCGGGTAAAGATCCATCAAAAGTAGACCGCTCCGCGGCTTATGCTTCTCGCTATGTAGCGAAGAATATTGTTGCAGCTGGTTTAGCCGATCGTTGTGAAATTCAACTTTCTTATGCAATTGGGGTTGCTGATCCAACTTCAATTATGGTAGAGACTTTCGGTACAGGTAAAGTTAGCAACGAAATATTAGTGAAATTAATCTACCAAAACTTTGATTTACGCCCTTACGGTTTAATCAAAATGTTAGATTTAATCAAACCAATTTACCGTGAAACCGCTGCTTATGGTCATTTCGGTCGTGAGCATTTCCCTTGGGAAAAAACAGATAAGGCAGAAGCATTAAGAGCTGGAGCAGGTTTATAATAATAAGCCCTAAGTTTTATAAAACTTAGGGCTTTGTCTTTTTTCTAGATAACTAGACTAAATTCCCCTTCACTAATTTCCTTAAATATCTTAATAAAATGTCCTTTGTATTTTTAAAATAGCCTTTAAAATACATTAAACTCGCGTAAATAGCACATCTTGTAAGCTCCTAGAATTCTCAATTCCGTTAATGTGATTTTGTTTTTACACGAAGTATATACTGTGATTATGATACTAAAATGATTAAACTCACTCTCATAAAACACATCATAACTTCGATAAAATACCTATAAACAATGCTATCAGGAGTAACTTATTTGAGTGATAGGTAACAACACAGCTAATTATCTGTTAGAACAGCAACTTTATAAACCTTGCTATTAGAAGCAACTTCCCCAAAAAACTCAACCGCTTGCAACCTCATTTCAGGTAACAAGCGGTCATTTTGATACCTTATTTTGCAAAATAACCTTCTATGCTATGGTTATGGTTATGGTTATGGTTATGGTTATGCTAAGATAAAAAACAAAAACCCCTAAGTATCTCTACTTAGGGGCTCTTTATGTCTTGTTTATGTTTATGTCTTCGTTCTTTTCTTCTGTCTCTTCCGCTTTCGCTTTATTTAGTCAGTCTACTACTATCTCATTCTATCTACTAATAAACTCACTAAATAAAAACCCGACGATGCTCTACTCTCACATGGCGAATCACCACACTACCATCGA
>NZ_JBXGGI010000089.1:0-6197 GCF_056854775.1 Mannheimia sp. | reverse complement strand
GTTTATCGCTCTTATCTGCTTTTTTACTGACGCTTGCTGAACTTATTCCATCATTTTTATAACGATAAGCCACTAAACCTTGATAAATCGCTTTTGCTAATTGGCGGCGATAGTTTGCACTAGCAAGCTTTGCTTCCTCTGTTGAGTTAGATAAAAAACCGGTTTCAACCAATACAGAAGGAATATCAGGCGAACGCAACACACTTAAACTTGCGTGTTGTGGGCTAGACTTAGCCAATGATGTCATTCCAGCCATTTTGCTTAGAATACTTTTCCCTAACTCATAACCCGTACGCTGAGAATGTGAAAATTGTAAATCTAATACGGTTTGGTTTAAATAACGCTCTTTATTACTGGCAAGCACCGCTCCAGCACCACCCAGCAATTCCGATTGTTTTTCGTGATCTTCTAGCCATTTCCCCATTTCATCACTGGCACGGCTGTTTGACAATACCCAAACAGACGCCCCTTTTAAGGAATCCCCTCTTGGAGAGGAATCTGCGTGAATAGAAACTAATAGATCGGCACGATGTTTACGGGCAATTTCCGTCCGTTCCGGAAGTTGGATAAAATAATCACCATTACGTGTCATCACCGCTTTAAAGTTTGGGTCAGCATCTAATAAAGCTTTTAGCTCTTTGGAAATAGCAAGCGTAACATTTTTTTCTAAAATGCCTAGGTTTTTGCCGATAGCTCCTGGATCTTTTCCGCCGTGTCCGGCATCAATAGCCACAATGGTTTTAGCAAAACTCGAAAAACTTAACAAACTCAATGCACTAAAAACAATATATTGGATAACCTTCTTCATCACCTTCCCTACAAGCGGTCTATTTTTGATTAAAATTTACTAAAATATCTGTTGCCGGTTGATTTTGCGGAACAACCGTAATTTGTCGTCCTTCATTCATATAATCAATTTGAATGACAAAATCAGCTTCCGGAATCATTCCCTTGCCTTTGCTTGCCCATTCCAACAAACACAATGTTTGTGGTTTGAAATAATCACGAATACCCATAAATTCTAGTTCTTCAGGGTCAGCTAAGCGATATAAGTCAAAATGGTAAATATTCAAAGGGTCGAGATGATACTCTTCAACTAATGTATAAGTGGGGCTTTTCACATTACCTTGATGCCCAAATGCTCTTACAATACTACGAGTTAGGGTCGTTTTGCCTGCCCCTAACTCGCCGTTTAGGTAAATAACCAGAGAGCGGTTGCTGTCTTGCAACAAATAGTTTTTTAGCCCCAATGCGAATGATTGACCAAATTCAAGTAATTTAGTTTCATCTTCGCAGTAAAAAGAGAATAAATCAGCCATTATTTTTCGTCTAAATTAATAAAATGTTCCCGATAAAATTTCAACTCATTGATAGATTCACGAATATCGTCCAATGCCAAATGAGTATTCCCTTTACTGAATTTATCCAATATTTCCGGTTTCCAGCGTCTTGCTAATTCTTTTAAGGTACTCACATCTAAATGACGATAGTGGAAATAATCCGCTAAATCAGGCATATATTTATAAAGGAAACGTTTATCCTGTGCAATACTGTTGCCACAAATTGGCGAACTTCCTTTTGGCACCCAACGCTTTAAGAAATCAATAGTTTGTAATTCTGCCGCACGCTCAGTGAGTTTACTCGCTTTCACTCGCTCAATTAAGCCGTTTGCCGTATGGGTTTTCACACACCAATCACTCATTTTTCCTAATAATTCATCAGATTGATGAACCGCCAAAACTGGACCTTCCGCTAAAATATTCAGATCTTTATCGGTTACGATAGTTGCAATTTCGATAATGCGTTCTTTTTCCGGATCTAAGCCTGTCATTTCAAGGTCGATCCAAATTAGATTTTGTGCGTCTTGGCTCATTTTATTTCCTTTTTATTACTCAATTATTTTGCAAATTTTAGGGCATTTTTGACCGCTTGTGGTACGAATTGGCTCACATCGCCATTGTGGCGGTAAATCTCTCTCACCATTGTAGAAGAAAGATAACGCCACTCCACTGAAGGCGGAAAGAAGATCGTTTCTAAATCGCCCGATAATTTGTGATTTAGTTGAGCAAGTTGAATTTCATAGTCAATATCGTCTGCACCACGAATGCCACGAATAAGCACCTTCGCATTCTGCTCTTTAGCAAAATCCGCCAGTAAACCACTAAAACCAATCACTTCAATATTATCAAGCTCTGCACAACTTTTTTTCACTAATTCAACACGCTCTTCTAGCTCGAAAAGCGGTTGCTTACTTGGATTTTTAGCCACCGCCACAATCACTTTTCCAAAGAGCATTGAAGCCTTACGAATAATATCTAAATGCCCGTTGGTAATAGGGTCAAAAGTCCCTGCATAAATTACGTTATAGTTCATTTTATTTCTCTATTCTATTATATAGGGAGCAAGCAAATCTAAATGGCGTTTTAATGCTCCTTGATTTTCTTGTAAGACACTAAAACCTGAAGCGGCTATATCTTGTCCTATTTGTGGTTGAGTTAATAATAATTCGATACTTTCAGCTAAGGCTTTAGCAGAACTTTCAACCTCAATCACACCTTTAACTTCTCTCAGTTTTTTAAATACTTCCGGAAAATTGTAGGTAAATAACCCTGAAATAACCGGTATGTTAAAAGCGATTGGCTCAAGAGGATTATGTCCGCCGTGTTTAACTAAACTACCACCCACAAAAGCAATATCAGAAAGCCCGTATAGTAACATCATTTCGCCCATTGTATCGCCTAGTAACACCTTCGTTTCTTGATTTAATGCCTTATGTTCTGAGCGTTTTATATAATCTAAGCCTGATTTTTTAACCAAAAGCTCGACTAACTTAAAACGCTCCGGATGTCTCGGCACTAAAATCAGCACTAAATCAGGATACTTATTCAATAAAATTTGATGGGCTTCTAAAATCAATTTTTCTTCACCTTCGTGCGTGCTGCCTGCAATCCAAATTGGTCTTGCCTGCAAATTCAGAGCTGACTTTGTTTCTAGCACGCTTTGGTGTAGCTCCGGCGTAATTTCCAAATCAAATTTAAGGTTGCCCGTATTTACCATTTTGGCAGGATTATAGCCTAGTGCTAAATAACGATCTTTACTCACTTCATCTTGTGCCAAAATGAGCGAAATTTGATTGAGCATATCCTTCATACTGCCTTTGATCCAACCATAACGTTTGGCTGAACGAGGTGAAAGCCTGGCATTCGCAATGACAAACGGAATATTTCGCATCTCCACTTTACGGATTAAATTTGGCCAAATCTCCGTTTCGATCACAATAATCAATTTAGGATCAACAAAATTCAGAAAACGCTCTATAGCGTCAGGTAGATCATAAGGTAAATAAAAATGCGAGACAGAATCACCAAAAGCTGACATTACACGATCCGATCCTGTCGGTGTAACCGTTGTAACAATAAGCGGTAAATCAGGATACTGTTTTCCAATCGCTTTGATTAGCGGTGTTGCTGCAATCACTTCACCTACAGAGGCTGCGTGAATAACCACACCTTTAGCTTTTGGTTTTTCGGCTTCGTCATATACGCCATAACGTTCCCATAAACGTTTGCGGTAGGCAGGCTGCTTACGCCCTTTGTACCACATTAGAAAAAGTACAACGGGTTGTAATAAATAACTTAGACAAATATAGAGTAAACGGAGCATTTATTTTCCTTACAAGCGGTCTTTTTTTCTAATTTTTTACCAATCAGTCTTATTATACCTAAAAATAAACCACGAAATAGTTTGGATTTCGTGGTTTACATTATTTTAAACGAAATTAAGCTTGATGCGGATTGCGAGTATTTGCATTTACTAAGTTACGCATTAAAAGGGCAAAATCCAACTCAATGTCTTGTGGCACATCTAAAAAAACAAAGTGTCCGTCCCCTAAGGCGGCTTCTACGCTTTCGTTTTTGCGGTTTAGCATACGTTCAATTTTGAACACGATGTTGCCTTTTGGCGTCATCATTTCTACCGAATCGCCGACTAAGAATTTATTTTTAACGGCAACTTCCGCCATTCCTTGCTCATTGCGTTTACCGGTAAATTCCCCCACAAACTGTTGGCGTTCGGAAATCGAATAGCCGTATTCATAATTTTGATATTCATCGTGCGTGTGGCGGCGTAAAAAGCCTTCTGTATAACCACGGTGAGCCAAACTTTCTAAGGTATCCAATAACGATTCATCAAACGGCTTACCGGCTGCGGCATCATCAATCGCTTTACGATAAACTTGGGCGGTTCTCGCACAGTAATAGAAGGATTTCGTTCTACCTTCAATTTTCAGGGAATGTACACCCATTTGGGTTAAACGTTCCACGTGTTGCACCGCTCGCAAATCTTTCGAGTTCATAAAATAAGTGCCGTGTTCATCTTCAAAAGCAGTCATTTGCTCGTCAGGACGTTGTGATTCGGTGTAAAGGAACACTTTATCGGTTGCCTCACCGCTACCTAAAGTTGGGGCAACATTTTTAATCTCAATTTCAGGCTCGTATTTCGGTACAATTTGACCGACTTCATCGACTTTGCCCTCTTCCATTTTGTATTCCCAACGGCAAGCATTGGTGCAAGTACCTTGGTTTGGATCTCGTTTATTGATGTAACCTGAAAGCAAGCAACGACCTGAATACGCCATACACAAAGCACCGTGAACAAAGATCTCAAGTTCCATATCCGGCACTTGTTGGCGGATTTCTTCAATTTCTTCAAGCGATAATTCACGAGATAAGATCACGCGAGTTAAGCCCATTTGATGCCAAAACTTCACCGTCGCCCAGTTCACTGCGTTTGCTTGAACAGAAAGGTGAATATCCATTTCAGGGAAATTCTCACGCACCAGCATAATCAAACCCGGATCTGACATAATCAGTGCGTCCGGTTTCATATCCACAACCACTTTTAAATCTTTAATGAAGGTTTTAAGTTTTGAGTTGTGCGGTGCGATATTCACCACCACATAGAATTTTTTGCCGAGAGCGTGGGCTTCATCAATCGCAATTTTTAAATTTTCGTGGTTGAATTCATTGTTACGCACACGCAAGCTATAGCGTGGCTGTCCGGCGTAAATCGCATCTGCCCCGTAGGCAAAAGCATAACGCATATTTTTTAAAGAACCTGCAGGCGAAAGCAACTCAGGTTTGGCGTATTTTAAAGTCATAAGTAATCTCTTTTCTGATAACAAGTCAGGGCTTTCCATCAAAGGAAAGCGTAAGCGGTCTATTTTCCAAGAAATCTTGCATATTGGCAAGTTAATCTATTACAATCTGCTTTTTTATGTGGGGAAACTATGAAACTTAAACTACTTTTAGCAACAACATTATTCGCCTTTTCAGCATTAAGTAATGCACAAAGCATCAAAATGGAAATGATGCAGATGAATATGAACGCCAACAAATTAGTTAGGGCTAATTCGGCAGAAGAATTTCAACAAGCTGCGAAAAATTTTGTTGAAATTACCGAGAAAACCAAAGCTATTTTTCCAAATGGTGTAGAGGGCGATAAAGCTGCTGAAGAAGATTACCAAGCGGGCATTCAGAAATTAATTGATGTCGTAAAAGAAGCCGATAAAAAAGCTCAAGCCGGCGATTTGCAAGAAGCCAAAATTATGATTTCAGAGCTTGAAGTTCTTAAACGTGAATATCACAAAAAATATAAATAATCGCAAAATAAAGGGTAAGTTAAAACTTACCCTTTATTATTTATTCAAATTCCAACTCAACTGAATTTTCACCCAGTAACTCTTTTAGTTCCGAGAACATCTGCTCGTTCGGCATTACTCGCCATTCCACGCCACCTTTTAGTAACACACGCCCTTCCGGACTTTGATAATAGAAGTGTAGTGGCAATGTACCTTCCTTGTGAGGTGCAATGATAGCGGTCATTTTTTTAATAAAATTTGCAGAAAGCTGTTCTTTGTTGATTGCCAATGCCAAGCTTTTTGCAAATCGGCTACGTGCTTCATCAAGAGAAAGCACCTCTCTTGCAGACATTTTTAATCCGCCACTGAAATCATCAAACTGCACCGAACCTGTTGCCACAATGATTTGATCTTGTTGCATTAAATGCCCAAAATTTTCTAATGCTTCGGAGAAAAGAGTGATATCGAGTTTACCCGAACGGTCTTCAATAGTCGCAATGCCGATACGGCTTCCCCGTTTCGTTACGGCTACTCGTGATGCCATCACAATCCCCGAAAC
>NZ_JBXGGI010000088.1:0-4460 GCF_056854775.1 Mannheimia sp. | reverse complement strand
CTTAGTTTACCTGAAGTATCTTTTGCGAATAATTTATCCCACTCACTACCCCATAATACTTTAATCACTTCCCAGCCGGCACCAGTAAATACGCCCTCTAATTCTTGAACGATTTTACCATTACCGTTTACCGGACCATCTAAACGTTGTAAGTTACAGCTAATAGTGAAGATAAGGTTATTTAATTTTTCACGACCTGCGAAAGATAATGCACCTTTAGACTCAATTTCGTCCATCTCACCATCACCTAAGAAGGCATAAACTTTTTGATCTGCGGTATCTTTTAAGCCACGATGTTCTAAATATTTTAAGAAACGTGCTTGGTAGATAGCATTAACAGGACCTAAACCCATTGATACGGTTGAGAATTGCCAGAATTCAGGCATTAATTTAGGGTGAGGGTAAGAAGATAAGCCGTCAACAAAAGCTTCTTGACGGAAGTTATCCATTTGTTCTTCAGTAATGCGACCTTCTAAGAACGCACGACCATACATACCAGGAGCAGCGTGTCCTTGGAAGAAGATTAAATCACCGCCATTTTTCTCAGTCGGAGCTTTGAAAAAGTGGTTGAAACAAACTTCATACATTGTAGCCGCTGATTGGAATGTTGAGATGTGTCCACCTAAGTCAAGATCTTTTTTCTGGCTACGAAGTACTGTTGCAATCGCGTTCCAACGTACCGCAGAACGAATACGACGCTCGATTTTATGATCACCCGGATAAGCTGGTTGCTCAGAAACAGGAATCGTGTTTACATAATCTGTCGTTGTACCTGTTGGCAATGAAACACCGCCAGCACGAGCTTGGCTAATAACTTGTTCAACAATAAATTGAGCACGCTCTAGACCTTCTTCACGAATTAATGAATCGAGTGATGCTAACCAATCTTGAGTTTCGATTGGATCTACGTCATTTCTCAAGTTCTCTGACATAGTATTCTTCCTTATTAAATTAATGATTGAAGTATAAATAACAAAATTTTAACAAATTTTGCTTGTTTGATGGTTTTTAGACCAATTTTGATCGAAAAAATTCATCTTAAATCGCTATTTTGAATTTCTTCTTAGCTGAAACTTAAGACTAAAAACCACAAGTAAACTAATTATCTATTTGATTTTAAACGTTTTTTACAGAAAATTATAAAATTTGTTTAAATTTTGTAGATAAATTTGTAGTGCAAGATAGCAAAAATCGCTGGTTTTGTCTAATTTTCAAGGGGAAGGCTTTCTTCTCCATTTATGAAAATAAAGTAACATCACATTCTATTTTTGCTTTAAACGAACCTTAGCAACCTCTTGAATAAGTGATGGACCTTGATAAATCATCACAGAGTAAACTTGAAGTAAACTCGCACCGGCATCAATTTTCTCCTGCCCGCTTTCTAGTGAATGAATGCCTCCGCTTCCAATGATAGGTACACGCCCGTTTAATTCTGTAGATAATCTTGCAATCAATTTAGTACTTAATTGATGCAGTGGCTTACCACTTAATCCACCTTGCTGCTCAGAGTGCGTTAGACCAACCACACTTTCACGAGAAAGCGTGGTATTACCTGCAATGACACCATCAATTTGATGTCGAACCAGACTATCTGCAACAGACGCAATTTCTTCATCGGTTAAATCAGGGGCAATTTTTAATACAAGCGGTCGATATTTACCAATTTTTTGCGAAAGTAATACTTGTTCTTGCTTAAGGTTATACAGTAAATCATCTAAGGCTTCGCCATATTGCAAACTACGCAAATTTTTAGTGTTTGGCGATGAGATATTAACCGTTACATAATCCGCATATTCATACACTTTGCGTAAGCAAATCAAATAATCATCTAAGCTACGCTCAATCGGCGTGATCGCATTTTTACCGATATTAATTCCTAGAATGCCGTCATATTTTGCTTTTTTCACATTTTCAATTAAAGCATCTACCCCTTTGTTATTAAAGCCGTTACGGTTAATAATGCCTTCAGCTTCCAAAACTCGAAACTGCCTTGGTTTAGGGTTTCCGTCTTGTGCAACAGGCGTAACCGTCCCCACTTCAATAAAGCCAAACCCTAATTTACCAAAGCCATCAATGGCTTCACCATTTTTATCTGCTCCTGCCGCTAAACCAATCGGATTTTTAAAATGTAGTCCCATTACTGTTATTGGGTTAGAGGGTATGGAGAACGGCGAAAAAGGTAGCTTTCCTACTAATCCTAATGCTTGAATGGAAAATTGATGTGCATTTTCAGCATCAAGCAAAAATAAAAATTGACGTATAAGAGAATACATACAGATATTTTCCCTAATTATAAACAGTTATAAAAAAGCCCAATCATAGGATTGGGCATTCGGGCAATAAAATCATTAAGCATCAAACATTGCAGAGATAGACTCTTCATTGCTGATACGGCGGATTGCTTCGGCAAGCATTCCTGATAAAGTTAAAACTCGTACTTTGTTAAGAGCTTTGATTTCATTGCTTAACGGAATTGTATCTGTTACCACAATTTCATCTAATGCCGGGTTTGCTAAGTTTTGAGCAGCAGAACCTGAGAACACCGCGTGCGTTGCATAAGCAAATACACGACGAGCACCACGCTCTTTTAATGCTTCAGCTGCTTTAGCTAATGTGCCACCAGTATCGATCATATCATCAACTAAGATACAATCACGCTCAGCCACATCACCAATAATGTGCATTACTTGAGATACATTCGCTTTCGGGCGACGTTTATCAATAATTGCCATATCCGTATCATTAAGCAATTTAGCTACCGCTCTTGCACGCACTACTCCACCGATATCCGGAGAAACCACAATCGGGTTCACTAAATCGGTTTTCTTCAAAATATCTTCGATTAACACCGGTGAGCCAAATACGTTATCCACCGGCACATCGAAGAATCCTTGAATTTGCTCTGCGTGTAAATCACAAGTTAATACTCTATCAACACCCACGCTTGATAAGAAGTCTGCTACCACTTTTGCTGTAATAGGTACACGAGCTGAACGTACACGTCTATCTTGGCGAGCATAGCCAAAGTATGGGATAACTGCTGTAATACGACCGGCAGAAGCACGACGTAGAGCGTCCACCATCACAATCAATTCCATAAGATTATCATTAGTTGGTGCACAAGTTGATTGCACAATGAAAATATCGCCTCCACGCACATTTTCATTGATTTGCACTTGAATTTCACCATCGCTAAAACGACCAACAGTTGCATTACCTAACGAGGTATAAAGATGTTTTGCAATACGATTAGCGAGTTCCGGCGTTGCGTTGCCCGCAAACAGTTTAATATCTGTCATTGAGTGATCCTTTGGTTATTGGTGGTTAGTTTGGAGTAATTTTTGATGTAATGGCGAAATATTTTGTCCTCTCGCCACAAAGCCAAATGTCTCTTCCGGCTTATGTGCAAAAACCTGCTCGGCTTCTGCTTTTGTATCAAATTCGGCGAAAATACAAGCACCAGTGCCTGTCAGCCTAAACGGTGCATATTGTAACAATTCTTGCATAAGATCTTCAACCGCAGAATACCTTTCTCGCACAACTTTTTCGCAATCGTTTGCCCATTTTGAAGATAATAATTCTGATAAAGTGCGTTTTGGCGTATTTCTAGGTAAGTTTGGATCGTTAAAAACCACTGCCGTTGAAATGGAAACTTCAGGCTTTAATACCACATACCATTTTTCTTCCGGCTCACAAGGCGTTAAAACTTCTCCAACCCCTTCGGCAAAAGCGGCAATACCTCTGACGAAGATCGGCACATCAGCCCCTAAACTTAGCCCTAATTTCGCCAACTGCTCAAGTGAAAGCCCTGTTTGCCATAAATGATTTAAGCCCACCAACACTGTAGCGGCATTTGATGAACCGCCACCCACACCGCCGCCCATCGGCAAATTTTTAGTAATGCCAATTTTCGCCCCTTTGTTGCAAGCGGTCGTTTTTTGCAAAAGTTTTGCAGCTCGGTAAATTAAGTTATCTCCAACCGCCACACCTTCAACTTGATTTATTAGCTCAATTTCAGGGTTATCGGTAATTTCAATCTCAATTTCATCGCCAAAGTCTAAAAATTGAAATAGCGTTTGCAACTCGTGATAGCCATCTGCCCGTTTATTGGTAATATACAAAAACAGGTTCAATTTAGCCGGACTGGGTAAAATCACTTTTTCCATTAATAAGTCCATCTTTCAATGCGGATTTTTAACGTCTGCGTACCGTTTTCAAGCACAATTAATTTTGGCAAATTCGGTACACGATCTTCGTGATATTCCACATAACTTGCTTTCCAAATCGTGCCATTCAGCGGATAACTAAATTGTGAAAGCTGACGTTTTTCATTCACAATATAATTCCCTTCTTTTTCAGGCTGACCTTTTACCCAATAGGCAAATTGGTCGATTGGGAACGACACTCCGATAATCTCTTGCATTAGGGCATCAATATCACGATCTGAACGGCTATTACCT
>NZ_JBXGGI010000087.1:0-10660 GCF_056854775.1 Mannheimia sp. | reverse complement strand
CTTTTTCTATCTTTAATTTGTTTGATTTGGCGTGGACGTAGCTTCCTCGTTGGTAACGTTTTCTTTTTCTTCAATTTTCTCATCAGTCCTATCCTCCTGTTTTATATGATTATCAGATAAATTTTTTTGTTCTTGCTCAAGCTTTTTCTGCTCTTCAATTCGCTGATAATTGATGATACTGCCATAATAACGACGGATATTTTCAACGTATTGTAATGCTTCATAGCCTCTGGCATAACCATATTTCAGATTGGTATAATAACGTTTTTCAGCAAGTAGTGGCAGATTTTTCTTCACATCTAACCAATTATCAGGATCTCCGCCCAGTTGTTTGGTTAATCTACGGAGATCTAACAAATGTCCTAACCCCATATTATAAGCCGCTAAGCTATACCAAATTTTATCTTCTTGTGGAATAGTTTCTGGCATCTGTCTCATTAACATATGTAAATATTCAGAGCCAGCTTTTATACTTTGAGCGGGGTTTGTTCTATCTGAAATTTTCATTCTATCTGCGGTATCTTTTGTCAGCATCATAATGCCACGTACACCTGTTGGTGAGGTAGCATTTGGATCCCAGTGAGACTCTTGATAAGCAATAGCTGCTAACATTTGCCATTCTAAATCGCCTTTATGTTCACGGAAAAGTGGATCATATTTGGGGAGTATCGCTTTTATTGCTGCCAAATAGCTTTGAATATCAACATAATCAAATTTTTCCAAATGATTAAAATATTTCTCCTCAATGCGTGAAATAAGTCCATTCTCTACAGAATCCGACATAAAATCCAATAGAGCTGATTGTAATTCGCTGTAGGAGCTATTTGCTAAATACCATAACACAGGGTTTTCATCTGTCAAATCGAAGCCTACCGCGAGATTAGGGTTAATATGCTGTACAGAAGAAATATCGACCGACATTGCGATAGTATGTGGAATTTCGGCTTGAGCGACTTTTAATAATAGCTCTTCTTGGGTAAATTTATCTGAAATTTGCCACTTCAATTGAGGATTCTTTTGCTTTAGCTGATTGAGTATTGGAATAACCGCAGAACCAGTTGGAATAATGACATTTTCTTGCAAGTCTGAAAGTCGATATGGTCTTGTTGTACCTTTTTTATACACTACTTGCCAAGAAGCTGAGTAATAAGATGGACCGATTTGAAAGGTTTCATTTAATTCCGGGTGATAGAGTAATCCTGCCGCAGCAATATCAATATCATTGTTTTTTAAGGCGTCAAATAATTTTTCGCTGCTATCGTAGCTTTTTACTTCAAGATTAACGTTTAAATATTGTGCAAAGGCAGTCGCTAAATCATATTCAATCCCACTTTTGCCTTCAGGACCGACAAAATAGGAAATCGGGTGGTTGATCATTCCCACTTTTAGCTTTTTACTCTGCTGAATTTGAGTGTAGTGATTAGCTTCTGAATGAATAATTTTTTGCCAAGGGAAAATCATATCCCAAGCCCAAAGTAAGAGAGCTATTGCGATAAAAAGGCGAGCAATTAATCCTTTCAATTTAAAATCCTCATTCATTCAACTAAGAGCTTAAGAGCTAAGTCTAGCCGAAATTATAGCTTAACGAAATAGTTTAATTAATTTAGTAGTAGAATTGATAAAAAGAAAGAACTTAAATGAAATGGCGCACCCGAGAGGATTCGAACCTCTGACCGCTCGGTTCGTAGCCGAGTACTCTATCCAGCTGAGCTACGGGAGCGTATTTGAAGATTGTGAGAATTTAGTTTATCAGCAACCATTTTATTTTTAGAGTAATAAATAAAATGGCGCACCCGAGAGGATTCGAACCTCTGACCGCTCGGTTCGTAGCCGAGTACTCTATCCAGCTGAGCTACGGGTGCGTGATAAAGTAAATGGCGGTGAGAGAGGGATTCGAACCCTCGATAGAGCTTTTTAACCCTATACTCCCTTAGCAGGGGAGCGCCTTCAGCCTGCTCGGCCATCTCACCACTCACTGTGTCTGTGGGCGACATATTACTAGAATTTAAAAAGATGTCAAATTCTTTTTCCCGAAAATATTAAATTCTCGCGTGTTTGCCTATGTAATAAGCAAAACGATGATTTTTTAAGTTTTATAGAATAAATATTAAACATTTCATACGGTTATAAATAAAGCGGTAAAATTTTCTAAAAATTTTACCGCTTGTAGCTTAAATATTATTTTTTCTTTTTCTTGCTTTGAGCTTTCTCTTTATTTTCATCTTCGGCAATCGTTTTTACACAAAGATGTAAGATTTGCTCGACACCATTTTTAATATAGTCATCACCACGTACTTTATTTTTTTGCAAATCTAACATTGCATCGTGAATACCTTGTGTCATACTCGTTGGTTGTACTAAGTTCCAGCAATTTGGATCTAAGTGGTTAAAGTTAGCTTGTAAATCGGCTGCATAAAGTATACCACTATAGTAAGCATAGACATTATGATCTAACATTCTATTTATTGTCATTGCACGAATCTGTTCAATTGGCAAGGCTACTTTTTTAGTGTACCAATCATTTACTCCATTCATAAATGAATTGATGTCATAAGTTTCGTTTACTCTGTCTTTATAGGTTTGAGCGGTTGCACCGTAAGCAATTGCATAAGATTTTTGATCCACTTCTGCTTCATTTAAGCGTGTCCAACTGCTTTTGTTTGATGAACAAGCGGCTAAAAATGCCACTGCGGTAATCATTAAAATAGATTTAATTGTTTTTTTCATATTTATAACTCCTTATTGTGTTTGTCATAAAGTTTTAGCTATTTTACCGAATAAATGGCAAAATTACTTAAAAATTTTATGAGGTCAATATGAAACAGTATTTAGATTTATGCCATCGTATCGTAAATGAAGGGAAATGGGTAGCTAATGAACGTACAGGTAAGAGCTGTCTTACTGTGATTAATGCAGATTTAATCTATGATGTTGAGAAAGGAGAATTTCCATTAGTTACCACTCGTCGCAGTTATTGGAAAGCGGCAATTGCAGAGCTTTTGGGCTATATTCGAGGCTATGATAATGCTGCTGATTTTCGTAATCTGGGAACTAAATCTTGGGATGCCAATGCGAATGAAAATGCCGCGTGGTTAGCGAATCCTTACCGTAAAGGTGAAGATGATATGGGCTTGGTTTATGGGGCTGTTGGACGTAACTTCCCAAAACCTGATGGCGGTTCGGTGGATTTACTTCGCCAAATTGTTGATGATCTGAAAAAAGGTATTGATAATCGGGGCGAAATTTATACTTTCTATCATCCAGGTGCATTTCATATGGGGTGTTTGCGTCCTTGTTTGCATAGCCACCATTTTTCATTGCTGGATGGTACGCTTTATCTTAATAGTACTCAGCGTTCAGCAGACGTACCTCTTGGCTTAAACTGGAATATGATCCAATGTTACACTTTCCTTGCGTTAATGGCTCAAATTACAGGGCATAAAGCAGGGCAAGCTTTCCATAAAATTGTGAATGCTCATATTTATGAAGATCAACTTGAGCTAATGCGTGATGTACAGCTAAAACGTGAACCGTTAAATGCACCCAAATTAATTATTAATCCTGAGATTAAATCACTTGAAGATTTAGAAACTTGGGTAACTTTAGATGATTTTAAAGTGGAAGGTTATGAGTACCATCCATCTATTCAGTATCCATTCTCTGTGTAATAAAAAAGAAAGCCTAGATATTCTAGGCTTTCTTTCAAATTGTTAAAAAGAATTATTTTACTAAGTCTTTTAATGCTTTACCTGAAACGAATGCAGGTACTTTAGCCGCTGCAATTTTGATCTCTTCACCGGTTTTTGGATTACGACCGGTACGTGCTTTACGCTCATTTACTTTAAATGTACCGAAGCCGATTAATTGAACAGGATCGCCTGCTTTTAAGCTTGCAGAGATTGCATCAAGAGTTGCTTCTAATGCTGCTTTAGCATCTTTTTTAGTTAAGTTTGCACCAGCTGCGATAGCATCGATTAACTCAGTTTTGTTCATAGTTTTATCCTCTAAGATAGTGTTTTGAATAAATGACGTAAAACGTCTGAAAAGTTATTGAAACCTTGCCATAGCTTAATTCAAAGTTCAGATTTGTCAAAGTATTATTGTGCAAGATTTTGTAAATATGTATGTTATTGGTTAATATTTAACCCGATATTGCTGATGCCACTTGTTCTAATTTCATCTTTTAAATCAAAAATGAGATCAAGATCACGGTTTTCACATTCGTTGAGCAAGCGATAGATTTGCCATTGCACATCTAGCTCTTCTTGAATTTCCTCTGAATTTTTCAACTCTTGCTCGCTGAGTTCCTTGTCTTGTTGCATTTCAAGATAACTTGCCACTGTGCCTAATGAAATTTGGCTGATACGGATTGCTTGTTCTAAAGTTGCCCCGGCAATAATGCTGTGTAGTAATTCAGAAAGGGCTTCACAGGCTTCCTGTGCAGGTAAAACCCCGAAAAATTCATATTCATTTACGTCGGGTATGATTTCTTCTAATTTCTCTAACTGATTGTCGAAATTAATTTTTGCCCCTTTTACGGTTAAATATTCCCAAACTAAATTTAAAATATTTTGGAACACTTTCGCTTTTTCCGGTTGCTCGGTAACTTCGCAGAAAAGTTGATAGTTAGGGTACATTCTTTCGCATAAACAAGCCATAAAGGTTACATTTTGCCAAGGCTCAAAGCGTTCCATACGTTTATGAATTGGGTTTCGCATTTTGTTTCCTTATTAATTAATAAGTGCAAGCGGTTAAAAATTGCAGTTTTTTTGCAAAATTGCAAAAAATGATCGATTTTAGACCGCTTGTTGAATTATTTATGATACTGCTTCGAGTAGTTGTGAATTGCATCAACAAACACTTTAGGGCTTTCGACCGGTACGTCTAAGTGGATTCCGTGCCCTAAGTTAAAGACGTGTCCGCTGCCATTACCGAAACCGGCAAGAATATTCTTCACTTCTTGTTCAATGCGTTCAGGTGTTGCGTAAAGCACGCTTGGATCCATATTGCCTTGAAGTGCCACTTTATCACCAACCCGTTTACGAGCATCGGCAATATCGACTGTCCAGTCTAAACCAATAGCATCACAGCCTGTTTCTGCAATTGCTTCTAACCATAAGCCGCCACCTTTGGTAAAGAGAGTAACAGGCACTTTACGACCTTCATTTTCACGGATTAGCCCATCAACAATTTTGTGCATATAGCGTAAAGAGAACTCTTTATAATCATTGTGTGCCAATACGCCGCCCCAAGTATCAAACACCATTACCGATTGAGCTCCTGCTTTGATTTGTGCATTTAAATATAAAATCACGCTATCGGCTAATTTATCGAGTAATTTGTGAAGAATTTGTGGCTCAGCGTAAAGCATTTTTTTGATTTTGGTAAAGGCTTTGCTTGAGCCACCTTCAACCATATAGGTTGCTAACGTCCAAGGGCTGCCGGAGAAGCCGATTAGCGGTACTTCGCCTTTTAATTCACGGCGAATGGTACGCACAGCGTTCATTACATATTGTAATTCACCTTCAGGATCAGGAATAGGTAGATTATTCACATCAGTAAGTGATTGCACAGGGCGAGCAAATTTCGGACCTTCGCCAGCACCGAAACTCAAACCTAAGCCCATTGCATCCGGAATAGTGAGAATATCAGAGAATAGAATAGCAGCATCTAATTCATAGCGGCGTAAAGGTTGTAAGGTTACTTCACAAGCTAAATCGGCATTACGGCAGAGCGACATAAAATCGCCGGCGATCGCACGAGTTGCCTTATATTCAGGTAAATAACGCCCTGCTTGACGCATCATCCAAACGGGAGTCATATCCACAGGTTCACGCAAAAGGGCTTTTAAATAGCGATCATTTTTAAGTTGAGGCATTGGTTTTTCCTTTGATTGTGAAGCGGTTGTTTTTATTGAAAAATTTGCAAAATATAGATGAAATTTATTCACAATCCTTGTAAGGATTGTTCACAGCTTTGCTGCCGTTGGCAAAGCCAACGTTCAAAAAGCGATGCTTTTTGTAACCGCTTGTATTTATTAATGTAATTGTGGCTTTTCTTCTGTTTTAGGAACGCCTAAAGCAAAATGGCTATGTAAAAATAGAGCTAACACTCGTAAATATTCCAGCACTTCTTCGCCAGCTTCAAGGAGTTCCGCATTATTATCGTCCTCATTGTAACCTAATTTTGCGATTTCATCTAAATCATCAATTGCCTCGCCTACTTCGTCGGTTTCTTGTTGCAGGGTTAGCTGAGCAACACCTAAGCCAAGTAAGAAGTTGTTTGTCCATTCAGAAATACCGTCAGCAAGAGCAAATCCGTCTTCGTCATTTTCGGGTAGCCACAGGCT
Source organism: Mannheimia sp. (assembly GCF_056854775.1). Taxonomy (NCBI): domain Bacteria; kingdom Pseudomonadati; phylum Pseudomonadota; class Gammaproteobacteria; order Pasteurellales; family Pasteurellaceae; genus Mannheimia; species Mannheimia sp. The sequence goes on along the minus strand of NZ_JBXGGI010000087.1, from coordinate 4,311 downwards.
GAATAGGGTATTTGCTTGGGAGAAACTGTCGGTTAATTGTCGGTAAAATTCCGTTAGTTGTTTTAACGGCTCAACTGAAAAAGCGTGTCCGTCATTGGTAAATTGATAGGTTAAGGTTTTCCACGAATCATCTTGAATGCCACCTGCAATCAGTCCGCATAAGAAGCCGTGAAACTCTGCCGGGGTGTCTTCAATTTGTAATTGAGTGATGAGTTGTTTAAATTCTTGGGAATTTGTCATAGCCATAATTGCATTATTGTGATTTTGCTAAAGAATGGCATAATATAGCAAAAATTTAGCGATTAAGTGAGGATTTCGTATTTATGTCGGCAAATAATATCGAATTACAGATTTTTGGTCAGGTGCTACGCTTGCAATGCCCTGTTGAGCAGCAAGAGCATTTACTGGCTTGTGCACAGCGTTTGGAAGAACGTGTGGCGGTATTGAAAGAGCAGTCCGGCATTATTCAGCTTGAAAAAGTGTTAGCTATTGTGGCTCTGAATTTAAATTATGAATTAGAGCAGGCACAGCGTCAAAATGCAGAAAATAAAAGTGTGCTTGTCGCTTGCATTGAGCAGCTAGATAATTCTCTCGGAAAATTTCAATCAAATTAGCTGATTTTTAGCCTAATTGATTAGGAATAGAGCTAAGAGCATTGAGAAATTGCAATTTATGTGATTAAACACTAGGAAAAATTATTAAATTCCGTTACTATAAATCTTGCCTGGGGTGTGCGTTATTAGTTACGTCCCTGAGCCGATAATTTGAAACTTTGAGTTGAACATCTACCGCCGGTGAGCAAGCTTACCTTGAGCTCAAACTCAAGAGTAAGAAGCCTAAAAGCAGTTACGTTTGACTCCCTTGAACCAACTGGTTCAAGGACCATTACTGGTAGCGGCATCTCGGGTACTTATATGAACAATTCTATTCATTCTTTTTGTCGCCACTCTCGTGAACAATTACGGCAATTGATGCGGGCGAAACGCTTAAGTTTAACCTCATCGCAACAAGCACAAGCTGCTCAATCACTTATTCCACAAGCAATTTCTTTAATTGAATCTTACCAAGCCTCACATATCGCCTTTTATTTACCTTTTAACGGTGAAATTTCTCCGCTGCCTTTAATGAATACTTTGCTTGGACAAGGAAAAAAAATCTATTTGCCTATTCTCCACCCTTTTACAAGCGGTCAATTATTGTTTGTAAATTACAATTGCAAAACTATTCTAAAATTTAACCGCTTGGGCATTCAAGAGCCTGTGCCGGATGTTAGAAATATCATTCCCTTACAAGAACTAGAGATGATTTTTACACCATTAGTAGCGTGCGATAAAGCAGGGAATCGGTTAGGAATGGGAGGTGGTTTTTATGATAGAACACTTGCTCAAGCTCCTCATATTATAAGTGTGGGGTTGGCTCACGAATGCCAGCAAGTCGAACAATTACCGATTGAAAGTTGGGATATACCGTTAAATCATATTATTTTGGGAGGAGCGAGATGATTGAAAAAAAAGAAAAGGAGTCCACAGGAAACCAAAGTTTAATTCGTGGCTTAACACTTTTGGAACTATTGGCAAAATTTCCTAATGGTTGCCCGTTAGCCCACTTAGCGGAGCTTTCAGGCTTGAATAAAAGTACGGTACATCGTTTATTGCAAGGCTTACAGCAAGAAGGCTATGTTCGCCCGGCTCCAACTGCAGGCAGCTATCGTTTAACCACTAAATGTTTAGCGATTGGGCAAAGAGCTTTAAGCTCAATTAATATCTTACACATTGCGGCACCACATTTAGAAGCCTTGAACTTAAAATTAGGCGAGACGGTTAATTTTGCGATGCGAGAGAAAGATCACGCAATCCTCATTAATAAATTAGAGGCAACCACAGGCTTAATGCGGACTAGAGCTTATATCGGGCAGCAGATGCAACTATATTGTTCTGGTATGGGTAAACTTTTCTTAGCCTATGATTCCGAAGATTATATTCCCCAATATTGGCAAGCGAAATCCTCTGTGATTCAACAGCTTACAATCAATACCATTACCACGATTGAAGGAATGAAAAAAGAGCTGGAAACCATTCGTGAGCTCGGTTTTGCGATGGATGCAGAAGAAAATGAGCTGGGTGTTTCTTGTATTGCTTGCCCGATTTTTGATCATCAACAGAAGGTCCATTATGCGGTTTCCGTCTCGCTTTCAACGGCTCGTTTAAATCAGCTAGGACAAGAAAATTTACTGCCTGCTATTCAAGAAACGGCAGAAAAAATTTCAGCCGAGCTAGGTGGGCGATAATTTTGTATTGCCATTTTGATTATTTCAGGTAATCTTGCACCCTTTAAAAATTATATTTTATAAAATTAAAATTTTGAGGTTCATTCATAATGTTTGGTTTTGACCCAACAACAATAATGTTTGTTGTTTATATTTTGGGTATGATTGCAATTGGATTTATTGCTTATCGTGTAACAAATAATCTTTCAGACTATATTTTAGGTGGTCGCCGTTTAGGCAGTTTTGTAACAGCATTATCCGCAGGTGCTTCAGATATGTCGGGCTGGTTGCTGATGGGATTGCCCGGTGCAGTCTATGCAGGCGGTTTAATTGAAGCTTGGATTGCAATCGGTTTAACTATCGGTGCTTATCTAAACTGGAAATTAGTAGCAGGCAGATTACGTTCTCACACCGAACACAGCGGCGATGCTTTAACCTTACCCGAATACTTCCACAACCGCTTTGGTGATAAAACGAAATTAATTAAGATTTTATCAGCGGTCATTTTTTTACTCTTTTTTGCAATTTACTGTGCCTCAGGCGTAGTAGCCGGTGCGAGAGTGTTTGAAAACCTCTTTGGTTTACCTTACCACCAAGCAATTTGGTATGGGGCAGTAGCAACCATTCTTTACACCTTTATTGGTGGCTTTTTAGCAGTAAGCTGGACGGATACCATCCAAGCCTCATTAATGGTTTTTGCCTTAATTCTAACGCCTCTGTTTGTAATGTATAACTTAGGTGGTTTTGATGAAATGCAAGCCTTAATCGATCGTGCAGGCGAAATGGCACAAAAAGATTATAACGATATCTTTACCGGCACGAGTATTTTAGCCGTGATTAGCCTAATGGCGTGGGGGCTTGGCTATTTTGGTCAGCCACATATCGTGGTGCGTTTTATGGCAGCGGAAAGTGTGAAATCGCTTGAAAATGCACGCCGTATTAGTATGACGTGGATGGTTATTTGTTTAGTAGGGGCGATTGGCATTGGCTATTTCGGTATGGCTTATTTCTTCGGTAATCCGGAACAAGCAAGGAATGTGAGCCAAAACCCGGAACAAATTTTCATTGAATTAGCAAAATTACTATTCAACCCTTGGGTTGCAGGTATTTTATTATCAGCCATTCTTGCTGCTGTAATGAGCACACTTTCAGCACAATTACTGATTTGTTCAAGTGCGATTACCGAAGATTTATATAAAGGCATTTTACGCCCGAAAGCGGCAGACAAAGAATTAGTGTGGTTAAGCCGTTTAATGGTGCTTGCGGTGGCAGCTCTTGCAATTTATATCGCTCAAGATCCGGACAGCAAAGTATTCGGTCTAGTCAGAAATGCGTGGGCGGGCTTCGGCTCTGCTTTCGGACCTGTGGTGCTACTTTCTCTTTTCTGGAAACGTATGAATGGCTTCGGGGCAATTGCGGGAATGCTGACCGGTGCATTAGTGGTGCATTTCTGGGGTGATATTACCGAACTCTTTGTTCTACCTGAACTTTATTCAATGATACCGGGCTTTATTACGGCAACCGTGATGATTATTGTGGTTTCACTAATTACACCGGCACCAAGCAGAGAAGTTCAAGAAACCTTTGAACGTGCAAATAAAGCATATTTAGATGAAGTAAAATAACATAAAAGAAAAGTGGCTTAGGGCGATCCTTAAGCCACTTTTTTGTAAAAGTTTTATTAAAAATAACCGCTTGTAACATTATGACAAATCTTCTCCTTGCGATTATTTATCTCTGTTTTATCAGTTTAGGCTTGCCTGATGCCATTTTAGGGGCGGCGTGGCCTTCAGTGCACCAAGATCTTAGTGTACCGCTTTCCTATGCGGGTGTCGTTTCAATGATTATGTCGATTGGGACTATTACCTCAAGCCTGATGTCGGATAAGCTTACCTACCATCTCGGCACAGGCAAAGTGATGGTAATCAGCGTTGCTTTAACCGCTCTCGCATTGTGGGGGTTTTCGATAAGTGATTCTTTCTGGATTTTGTGTTTATGGGCAATTCCTTACGGCTTAGGAGCCGGAGCGGTGGACGCGGCGTTGA
>NZ_JBXGGI010000086.1:0-3210 GCF_056854775.1 Mannheimia sp. | reverse complement strand
TGACATTCATATCGTGTAAAAAGTTTTGCCCGAAACGTTTACGAGCGGTATGACCTAAATGTTTTTTTGAATTTTGTGAACTCATTATTATCCCTTTTGAAATAAGAAAAGAACCCCGCTAGGCGAGGTTCTTGTTATTTTTTAATTATTGACCAACGTATTGGATATTTGCGGTTTTTCTTAATGCCTTAATCCAATCTTTCGAGGCTTCTTCTGCTTGTTTATTAACAAGTTGCTGATAAGCTCGTTGATGGTAAGCATCTTCAGTTCTGTCGCCATCACGAATATCGGTTACTTTTAGAATATGCCAACCGAATTGTGATTTAAATGGTGCAGAAATTTGATTTGTTTTCATCTTAGAGGCTACTTTTGCAAAGGCAGGATCGTAGATCTCTAAGAAGTTAAAGCCTAAATCACCACCGTCTGCACCTGATGCGTAATCCATAGAATTCGCTTTTGCTGCTTCTTCAAAAGTTGTTTTGCCAGAGTTAATATCGGCAATTAAGCTATTTAATTTCGCTTTGGCTTGAGCATCGTTTAAAATTGGGTTTGTTTTTAACAAAATATGGCTCACACGATGTTCTTTGCCAACTACCGTTTTTAATTTACCCGCTGCTTTATCTTTCGCCATTAATTCGTTTGCTAATGCTTGAACTTGTTGAGGAGCAACTTGAATGGTTTTTCCAATGCTGATATGGCGAACCTGCTCCATTGCCATTTGTTGAGCAATATTGCGTTTAAATTGTTCTAAAGTAATACCTTGATAATCTAACGCATCTAATAATTGACCGTAGGTAATACCATTCTGGATAGCCACATTTTCAACCGCTTGATTTACTGCTGCCGGGCTGATTTTTACATTAGCCTCTTTCATTGCTTGTTGTACAAGCATATCGTCAATGACTTGATCGACGGCTGCACGATGAGAGGCTTCTGTTACTTTTTTCTTGCCAAGTATACGCTGAACTTGGCTTTGCATTACAGGGGTATCATTTACTAACGCAACTACACGTTCTTCAAAAGCGTGAGCAGTTTGGGTAAGACTTATTGTTGCAATCGCAACAGCAAACAATGATTTTACTAATTTCATTTTTATAACAATCCTAATGGAGATAATAAGTAATCTTTTCCTTAGAGACAAGTTTATCGAAAAGGTTCACTTAAATTAAGTACTTTCTTTATCCGTTGCAGGAACTAAGACCACTTGATTGATGCCATCATAAGAGAAGGTTTTTACCTGAATTTGCTCATTTTTTGCAGTAGGGATATTTTTTCCTACATAATCAGCTCGAATTGGCAATTCTCGATGACCACGATCTACTAAAATAACCAATTCAATTCTTGCAGCTCTGCCAAAATCAAGCAATGCATCTAAGGCAGCACGAATAGTTCTACCCGTAAACAGTACATCATCAACCAAAATCACTTTTTTATTGTTAAGATTGAGTTGATTTTCTGCTCCGGTAAATACAGGATCTTGATAGATTAAATCTAAATCATCACGATAGAACGTAATATCCAACGCCATATTCGGCAATTGGATTTGTGCTAACTCTTCAATTCGCTTTTGAATAAGTTCTGCAATTTCAGCCCCACGGCGTTTAATACCAACAATCACGACATCTTGTAAATCCCCGTGCTTTTCAATAATTTGATGGGAAATACGAGAAATAATCCGCTGAAATTGCTCTGTATCAATAATGATTTTTTCCATAGCACTATAATGATTGAATTTTCTTAATCACATTCGTTGTAGAACAACCGTTTTCAAAGTTTAGTACTCGAACATCTCCACCGTTTGCCCATACTTCTTGGCTACCTGCGATTTCTTCAGGTTTATAATCGCCACCTTTTACTAATAAATCAGGCAAGATTTCACCAATTAAACGTTGCGGTGTATCTTCATCAAAAGGCACTACCCAATCCACAGACGCTAAGCCGGCTAATACAGCCATACGGGCATCTAAATCATTAATTGGGCGAGCTTCGCCTTTCAAGCGTTTAACTGAATTATCGGTATTCACTGCCACAATTAAGCGGTCGCCTAATTTACGTGCATTTTCTAAATAAGAAACGTGCCCCGGGTGGAGAATATCAAAACAACCGTTTGTCATTACAATTTTCTCACCACGTTTTTTTGCCTCTAACACAATAGCTTTTAGCTCTTCTTCGGAGACTACACCAAAGCCTGTCGTGGCTCGTTGATGAATGGCATTTTCTAATTCAACAGGACTAACGGTTGATGTGCCAAGTTTGCCAACCACAACACCAGCTGCTGCATTGGCTAAATAACAAGCTTCTTCGTAAGCTCTACCATCAGCAATCGCTGTAGCTAATACGCTAATTACGGTATCTCCCGCACCAGTTACATCATAAACTTCTTTTGCTTGAGTTGGTAAGTGATAAGGCTCTTGATTTGGACGAAGTAATGTCATTCCTTTTTCTGAGCGAGTAACTAGCAAGGCAGAAAGCTCAAAATCAGCAATCATTTTCAAGCCTTTAGCCACGATTTCATCATCATCTTTACAATGCCCAGCAACGGCTTCAAATTCAGACATATTTGGCGTGAGTAAAGTTGCTCCACGATAACGCTCAAAATCCGTGCCTTTAGGGTCAATCAACACAGGTACATTTGCCTTGCGTGCAATTTGGATCATCTGTTGCACTGATTCAAGCGTGCCTTTACCGTAATCCGATAAGATTAACGCTCCGTAAGCGGTAATTTCTTGCGAAAGTTTTGCAAGTAGGGCAGTTGAATCAACATTTTGAAAACCTTCCTCAAAATCTAAGCGTAATAATTGCTGATGACGAGATAAAATCCGCAATTTCGTAATAGTTGGGTGTGAATCAATTGCGACACAATGATTTTGGATATTATGTGAATTAAGTAACGTATCTAAAGCACGCCCAGCATCATCTTGACCAATTAAACCGTGAAGGGCAACTGGCACACCAAGGCTCGCAATATTCATTGCTACGTTTGCAGCACCACCTGCACGCTCTTCAATATCTTGCACCTTAACGACTGGCACAGGTGCTTCCGGCGAAATACGGTTTGTCGCACCAAACCAGTAACGGTCTAACATTACATCACCTAGTACTAGAACTTTAGCATTATTAAATTTTGGAGAGTATTGCATCATCATATAGAAATCCTTTGATATTTCACCCTCGCCCCTTGTGGGAGAGGGACAGAAATTTACTTCGTGC
>NZ_JBXGGI010000085.1:0-7299 GCF_056854775.1 Mannheimia sp. | reverse complement strand
AAAAAGAGTATGGTCAGCTTACTTTCGGTAAACAAGCAGTAATTGCTGATGATGTAGGTTTAGCAAATGACTACGCATACGGTTTATTAAATGACTATGTGCCAACTTCTAGCACAAGTGCCATTCGTTATGACTATAACGGTATTGAAGGTTTAACATTAAGTGCTAACTATAACTTTAGCCAAAATCAAAAAAATGACGGTAAGGCTTTAGATAAAGCAATCAAAAATGGTTATGGTTTCGGTGCAATTTATGAAGTAAACAACTGGATCTTCCAAGGTGCTTACGGTCGCACACACTATAAAACAGACTCAGAAGATAAAATTCGTGCAAACGCATTTGATGCAGCAGTTGGCTATAACATCAATGATGCTGTGTTAGTAGGTGTTGATGGTGGTTACCAAATTGAAAAAACCGGTTCAGACAAAGATAAATCTTTCTATGTTGGTCCAATGGTTAAAGTTCAAGTAACTGATAAATCATCTATCTATGGTAACTATAAATATGCTCAAACTAAATACGAAGGCGGTTCTAAAGATAAAGAACACGGTTTCTTAGTTGGTACTGACTACAAATTCCATAAAAACGTAGTTGCTTTCGTTGAAGGTGCATATGTGAAAGGTAGATCATACGATTCACAAGGTAATCACAGCTCAGCTAAAACAACAGAACAAGCAATCGGTGTTGGTTTACGCGTAAACTGGTAATTACTGATTTGCTAATCTAGTTTAACCCCTAACAAATTTTTGTTAGGGGTTTTATTTTGCAAATTTTTCAGAAAATACGACCGCTTGCCGGGTAAAATAATTTCCCTATCACTCTACCATTTCCCTATTTTTCGGATAGAATATAATCATTATTTTTAATACAAGAGGTGAAAAATGACAGAGGTTTATAACTTCAGTGCAGGTCCGGCAATGATGCCGAAAAAAGTGTTAGAAAAAGCACAACACGAATTATTAAATTGGTTAGATCAAGGCACTTCGGTAATGGAAGTAAGCCATCGTGGTAAATTGTTTATGGAGTTAGCGGCTCAATCTGAGGCTGATTTGCGTAAACTTTATAATATACCGGAAAATTACCGCATTCTCTTTTTACAAGGCGGAGCAAGAGGTCAGTTTGCGGCGATTCCAATGAATTTGATTGGCAAAAAAGGCAAAGCTCTTTATTTAAATTCAGGGCATTGGTCTGCAACTGCGGCAAAAGAAGCTCGTAACTTCACCGAAATTGATGAAATTAATATTTTAGATACCGATCCGCAATTAAAAGTAAACCGCTTAGATTTTAGCGATATTGCTGATCAGTATGATTATGTTCACTATTGCACCAATGAAACTATTAGCGGTGTTGAAATTGTTGATATTCCGAATGTAGGTAACACGCCGTTAGTGGCGGATATGTCATCAAATATTTTGTCTCGTGGTATTGATATTAGTAAGTTTGGGGTAATTTATGCAGGTGCTCAGAAGAATCTAGGACCGGCAGGTATTACGATCGTGATTATTCGTGATGATTTAATCGGCAATGCCCGCAAAGACACGCCTTCTATTTGGAATTATGCGGTTCAGCGTGATGCGGATTCAATGATTAATACGCCACCCACTTTTGCTTGGTATTTGTGTTCATTAGTATTCAAACATTTACTGGCAGAAGGTGGATTAAAAGCTACAGAAGAGCGTAACTTAGCGAAAGCAACGTTGTTATATGATTATTTAGATAGCTCAAAATTCTATTACAACACAGTTGCAAAAGAAAACCGCTCATTGATGAATGTAACCTTTACCACGGGTAATGATGAATTAAATGCAAAATTTGTAAGTGAGGCGACCGCTTGTGGCTTACAAGCCTTAAAAGGACATAAAGTACTAGGCGGTATGCGTGCTTCAATTTATAACGCAATGCCGATTGAAGGGATTAAAGCGTTGATTGAGTTTATGAAAGAATTTGAACAGCGTAATGCCTAAATAGGAAGAAAAGAGCCACAATTTGTGGCTCTTTTCGTTTTATTAGATGGCAGTTTTAAACAGATAGAAGTTATAACCTACATAGGCTATGAAAAGAATAAATCCTTCTAAGCGGTTAATTCTTCCACCTTCCGGTCGGCGATAGATATTCAAGCCAAACACAAAAAGTAAGAAGGTTAGAGCAGACATAATCACAATATCACGAGAGAATACTTCTGCAGCTGCTTGCATTGGTTCAATTGCACCGGCAATACCAACCACCGCTAGGGTATTAAATAAGTTAGAACCGATGATGTTGCCTAATGCTAAATCCACCTCACCTTTACGAGCAGCAGCAATAGATGATGCTAATTCAGGTAAAGATGTACCCACTGCTACAATGGTTAAACCAATCACTAAATCGCTTACACCAAAGAATTTTGCAACTTCAACTGCTCCCCAAACCAAAAATTGAGAACTCACAACTAAAAGCACTAAGCCAATAATCAGCCATAAAATGGATTTGCCTAAACTCATTTCTGAGCTACTCTCTAATTCAGCATCAACATCAATTGCTAACGCGTCATTTTTACTTTTCATTGCGGTAATGACTGTCCAAACCATATAAACCGCAAATACAGTAAGTAAAATAATCGCATCTAAACGGGTAACATCGGCATCATAAAGTAAATAGGCTGAAAGTAGCGTAACTGCCATTAAAATAGGTAATTCCTTTTTCAATACTTCGGAATTTACCATTAATGGTTTAATAAGGGCGGTTAAACCTAAAATAAGAGCAATATTGGTAATATTTGATCCATAAGCATTACCAAGTGCAATGCCGGGAGAGCCACTTAATGCAGATGAAGCTGAAACAATCATCTCTGGGGCTGATGTACCAAAGCCGATGACGACAATTCCAATTAATAATGGTGTCATACCAAAATGTTTAGCCGTAGATGCTGCCCCATCAACGAAACGGTCAGCACTCCAAACTAACACAATTAAGCCACCGATAATGGCAGCAAGAGCAAGAGTCATAAATTATCCTTCTATTACAAAATGAAAGTGCATTATAGCTTGTTGTGTAAAAATAAATATAGGCAAAGCAAAATAAATCACCTATTATTTTGAAAAATTTGGACGAGTAAATATGAAAAATAGCAACGAATTAAAAACGCTTTTAGCTGAATTTACGGAAAAGCAAAAACAGGCATTTCCAACTACAGATGTAATGGATCTCATTACTGAGCGTAGCCGTTTTTGCGATGAAATTTTGCTCACGCTTTGGCAACAATACGGGCTGGAAAAGCGTGAAGATCTTGCATTATTAGCGGTTGGCGGTTATGGGCGGGAGGAGATGTTTCCGCTCTCTGATCTTGATGTTTTAGTACTGTCTGAAAAGCCGTTAGATGAAACCACACAACAATTACTAAATGAATTATTTAATTTGCTGTGGGATAGCAAATTACAGCTAGGAACAAGTGTTCGAACCCTTGATGAATGTATTGCGATCGGGAAAGCTGAAATTTCAGTTGCTACCAATATGTTGGAAGGGCGTTTTCTATTCGGCAATCATCAGCTTTGGATTAGATTAAAAGAGGCAATATATCAGCCGGATTTTTGGGAAATTGATGCATTTTTTAAAGCAAAAATGGACGAAAAAAACGCTCGCTATGCCCGCTATCATAATACCAGTTACAACCTTGAGCCTGATTTAAAACACAGCCCGGGAGGGTTGCGAGATCTGAATTTGATCTCTTGGATTATGCTACGTCAATACGGTGTACATTCATTCATTGATTTGCTCAATAAAGGGTTGCTCTATTCCGAAGAATATAAAGAATTAATGGCAGCACAAGCGGTGCTTTTTCGTATGCGTTTTGCACTTCACTTGCAGCTTAAACGTTACGATAACCGTTTGAGGTTTGATAGACAGCTACAACTCAGTGAATTTTTAGGCTATCAAGGCGATGGTAATCAAGCGGTTGAAATGATGATGCGTGATTACTTCCAAGCTACAAAATCCATTTCTCAACTCAGCCAGCTTATACTGAATGGTTTTGAGCAGACCCATTTATTCAATTTGCAAAAAACAGGTGAAAAACAACCGCTTGATCCTTATTTTTATCAGCAAAATCAGATGATATTTATTGAAGATCGTCGCATTTTCAAAAATCATCCCACTACAATGTTGGATTTATTCTTCCATCTTACGCATTTCCCACAATTAGCTGCGAGTGCAGATACGTTAAGGCAACTGCGTTTATCTCTCCAGCAGCAAGAGCAGGCTCTTTGTGAAAATGAGAAAATGAGAGAAAAATTTGTGCAACTTTTCCACCAACCTAAAGTGGTATCCAGAGCGATTTTGCCAATGCACCAATTAGGTTTTTTGACAGCCTATTTACCACAATGGAAAGGGATTGAAGGGCTGATGCAGTTTGATTTGTTCCATATTTATACCGTAGATGAACATACGGTTCGGGTAATGCTGAATTTAGAAAACTTTGCTGAGAAGACGCAAGATTCTATTTTTCCTCTCGCTAAAAGTTTATTTTCACAGTTATCGGATAAGCACGGCTTGATTTATCTTGCCGCACTTTTTCACGATATTGCAAAGGGCAGAGACGGCGATCACGCTAAAGTAGGGGCGGAGGATATGCGTGAATTTGCCAAATTACACGCATTTAACCAAGAGCAAACTGATTATATGACTTGGCTTGTGGAAGAACATTTGACGATGTCGATTACTGCTCAACGGCGTGATATTCACGATCCAGAAGTAGTGCGTGCATTTGCAAAAAAAGTGAAAAATTCGACCGCTTTATCTTCATTGCTTTGTTTAACGGTTGCCGATATTTGTGCAACCAGCGAGAGTTTATGGAATGATTGGAAAGCTTCACTTTTTACCCAACTTTACCAATTCACGTTGCAGCAATTAGCGGAAAATTTAGATTACGAAGCGGTAGCAAAAGAACATCGCTTGCAAGCATTAGAATTGATGAAATTGGTACTTTCTGCTGATGAAAGAAAGCGATTGATAACCTTTTGGCAACCTTGCCCACAAAGCTATTTTTTACGCCATAAACCCACTCAATTGGTGTGGCACGCATTAAGTTATATTAAAAATCGCGAACTGCCAATGGTGTTAATCAGCAACGAGTATGCAAGGGGCGGAACAGAAATTTTTGTTTGTTGCCAAGATCAGCCTCAACTTTTTGCCCGTATCGCTCATTTATTAAGCCAAAAGAAAATCAGCATTCACGATGCTCAAATTATTACCAGCGAAAACGGCTTGGTATTAGACAGTTTTATTGTAACTGAACGTAATGGAGAAGATTTAACCAACGAAAGAAGTCTGCAAATTCAGCAATCTTTGATAAAAATGTTAGCAATGCCGCACAATCAGACTAGGTTTATTAAAAAGCCTGTTAAGCACGCGTCATTTAAACGTAAAACAAGGTTACGTTTTCTTCCTCAATCATCAAAACAGCAAACTGAATTTGAGTTATTTACCCTTGATCGAGATGGATTATTGGCTCAAGTTGGTTATATTTTTAATCGACTAAACTTGAATTTATTAAATGCGAAAATTACTACTATTGGCGAGAGAGTAGAGGATTTCTTTGTGGTAAATAATGCTGAAGGAAAAGCACTCTCGGAACAAGAGCAGTTGGTACTTCAAGAAACAATAATGAGAGAACTGGATAGTGAATAGTAAAACCGCTTGTAGTGATGAATTACAAGCGGTTGTTTTTGGGAAAAATTTTACGATTTTAATAAGCCGGAAGAACCTTCGGAGTAATCTCTTGGTTGATCTTCTTCTGTTTTTTTAGGTTGAACAGGCAGCTGAGCTTGTTGGAAAAACTCAATATTTTTAGCATTTTCCGGTAATAACTTTTCAGAACTTTGAGCTAAATGGGCATACAGTTTTTTATAATCAGCCGCTAACGTTGAAAGTAATTGAGCGGATTGCTCGAAATGTTGCTCAAGTTGTTGTTTTTGTTCATCAAATTGTGTTTTGGTTTGTTTAAGTTCTCGCTCTAATTCGTGTTGCTTCCTTACATTACTATTAAATACACGCACTAGGGTACAACCTACCACAGCTCCCACAATAAATGCAGCGGCAATTGCTGCCCAAACATCACTTGTCCATTGTTCCATCATAAACTCCTTATGTTTAAGTAGTGAATTTATGGTCCTATTTTTAACATTTTGGCTTTTATTTGAAAAGCTCCAAATGATTAAAATGTGATATAGGTTCAATTTTAAAGAATAAGTCTAAAAAATATTAGATTTTTGGCTAAAAAGTCTGTATAATTCTGCCACCCTGTTTTGCTTGGAGTTTCCCGCCAAGCAGTTTGGTCAGAATTGACTCGAAGGGGTTGGATTCTACCGTCATAGGTAATTCCTTTTTAAGGAATTGGGTTATAAACTTTATATTTTGGTATTTAATTAATGAAAACTTTTGTAGCAAAACCAGAAACAGTACAACGTGACTGGTATGTAGTAGATGCGACAGGTAAAACTTTAGGTCGTTTAGCTACTGAATTAGCACGCCGTTTACGCGGTAAACATAAAGCTGAATATACTCCGCACGTAGATACAGGTGATTACATCATCGTTATCAATGCAGAGAAAGTAGCAGTAACTGGCAAAAAAGAAACTGATAAAATCTACTACTGGCACACTGGCTATGTAGGTGGTATCAAAGATGCAACCTTCAAAGAAATGATTGCACGTCGTCCAGAAGCAGTGATCGAGATCGCAGTTAAAGGTATGTTACCTAAAGGTCCTTTAGGTCGTGAAATGTTCCGTAAATTAAAAGTTTACGCAGGTAACGAACATAACCACGCTGCACAACAACCACAAGTTTTAGACATCTAATCACGGAGCAGAAAAATGACAGCAGCAAATCAAAACTACGGCACAGGTCGCCGCAAAAGCTCTTCAGCTCGTGTATTTATCAAACCGGGCAGTGGTAACATTACCATTAACCAACGTTCTTTAGAGGTTTACTTCGGTCGTGAAACTTCACGTATGATCGTTCGTCAACCATTAGAGTTAGTTGAATTAACAGATAAATTAGACCTATACATCACTGTAACCGGTGGTGGTATTTCTGGTCAAGCGGGTGCAATCCGTCACGGTATCACTCGTGCATTAATGGAATACGATGAAACTCTACGCCCAGCACTTCGTGCAGCAGGCTTCGTTACTCGTGATGCACGTCGCGTTGAACGTAAAAAAGTGGGTTTACACAAAGCACGTCGTCGTCCACAATACTCAAAACGTTAATTTTATTTTCGTTTTCAGCAAAAAAGGCAGGAGTTCCTGCCTTTTTTATTATCTATAA
>NZ_JBXGGI010000084.1:0-6085 GCF_056854775.1 Mannheimia sp. | reverse complement strand
GGTTCACGATATTGCGATTGCATTGGGAATTGATCCGGATAGCGATAATTTAGAGGAATTACGTTATGGCAAAGTTTGTATTCTTGCCGATGCGGATTCTGACGGTTTGCATATTGCAACCTTGCTTTGTGCTTTATTCCTCCGCCATTTCCCACAATTAGTGAAAAACGGGCACGTTTATGTGGCAATGCCACCGCTTTATCGTATTGATATTGGGAAAGATGAAGTGCATTACGCCTTAGATGAGAGCGAAAAAGAGGTGATTTTAGCACGTTTGTCCAAGAAAAAAGGCAAGCCGAATGTACAACGCTTTAAAGGTTTGGGTGAAATGAACCCAAGTCAATTACGTGAAACCACGATGGATCCGAGTACTCGCCGTTTAGTACAACTCACATTTGATGAAAGTGTGGATGTAGAAGAGGGCGAGGTCAGTACCTTTGAAATTATGGATATGTTGCTAGGCAAAAAAAGAGCGGAAGATCGTAAACAATGGCTGCAAAATCGAGGTGATGAGGCGGATTTAGCAGTGTAAATGTAGGGCGGGTCCTGAGCCCACCCGAGAATATTTACGGATAGGTACATCTCCCTATACCAAGTAAACTATAAAGGCATATAGGAAAAATAGTTGGTAAAAAGTAGCTTAAAGTTTTATATTACAAGGCTTTAGGCTACCTTTTTGAAAAATGCACAAAAAACTGTCCTTTTTGCCAATATTCTCCAATACAGAAAATATGGCACTCAAAATAATATTTAACGTTATAAATGTTCAAATTGTAATAGAACATTTACTTGCAAACAAAAATTAAATCCTGAATTAATTTGGTATGATTATTCTGTTGGAAAACAAACGCAAAAACAATTAGCCGATAAATGTCATTGTTCTCCCCGAACAATACGCCGATATTTAGAAAAATCCCCTAAATCCTTATTAAAGCTCCCTTCTCATAAATATCTTAATTTAATTATTAATATCACCTTCTTTCATCGAGATTTGGGTGTAATGGTATTTATCGATTCACTGTCTAAAAAGGTGGTGTATCATCAAATCGTAAGAACGGAGAAAGATATCTACTATAAGAAAGCCTTAAATTGTTTGCGAGACAAAGGCTATATAAATTCAATCCATTACCTGTGATGGCAGGTGGGGGGGGGTAAAAGATATGTTAAATACGCCTACGCAAATGTGTCAATTTCACTTAGTCGCTATTGTGATGAGAACGTTAAGAAAGAAACATCAATCTCACACAGGTAGAGAAGAGAATTGAAATCTATTATTAAAACGTTAAAAACGAGCTCAAGAAATTAATTTTATTTAAAAATATATGATTGGAAAATAAAACATAATCATTTTTTAAATGAACGTTCAGATAAACCGAACGAGAAGGAAAATATCCGTATAAGCATCGAAATATCATAAGTGCATTAGCAAGTATTAATCGGTATTTTGACTATTTATTTACTTATGAAAAACGCCTTGAATTAAATATTGAAAAGACAACAAATAGGATAGAGGATTATTTAAGAAATTAAAGGATAAGTTAAGACCATATAGTAGCTTAAGGAGAATGCATAATATATTGTTTATACAGGATTTTTTGAATAAGAGTTGGTAAGAATACACAAAAATATTCATTACCAACTGTTTTGTCCTATAGAAGTATAAAGTGGCAAAAGACCAACTATTTTGTCCTATATGCCAATTTATTCAGAATTTTGCAAATTTTTTAATCAATTTAACCGCTTGTAACATAACTAGCCTGTATTTCGCATACCGGCTGCGATACCTGTGATGGTAATCATCAAGGCTTGCTCAAGTTCAGGATCAACATTTTCGCTTTGACTACGAATGCGGTGCAATAATTCCACCTGTAGTAAGTTAAGCGGATCTGTGTACACGTTACGGAGTGCAATGGATTCAGCAATCCAAGGCAAATCTGCCATTAACTGCCCATCGTGAGCAAGGGCGAGTACGGTTTTGAGATCGGCTTGTAATTGCGTACGTAGTGCTTTGCCTAAACGATGTAAATTTGGATCAACTAAACGTTGATCGTAATATTCCGCCAACCAAACGTCGGCTTTACTAAATACCATCTCAAGCATTCCAATACGTGTTGAGAAGAAAGGCCATTCATTACACATCTCTTTTAATAGTTTTTCATCGCCTTCGTCAATGAGTTGCTGCAATGCTTGCCCCGCACCTAACCAAGCAGGGAGCATTAGGCGGTTTTGCATCCAAGCGAAAATCCACGGGATAGCTCTTAAGCTCTCAACGCCACCTTTCGGATTGCGTTTTGCCGGGCGTGAGCCAAGCGGTAAGCGAGAAAGCTCTTGCTCTGGCGTTGCCGCTCTGAAATATGGTACGAAATCAGCTTCACCACGTACCATATCACGGTAAATTTGGCAGGAAATTTCCGAGCCTTTTGCCAACACGTCTCGCCACTTCTGTTTTGGTTCCGGTGGAGGGAAAATATTCGCTTCTAAAATCGCACTAGCGTAAAGCTCTAAACTTTCTACTGCCACAGCCGGTAATCCTAATTTAAAGCGGATCATTTCGCCTTGCTCGGTTACTCGTAAACCATTTTTCAGTGAACGAGGAGGTTGTGAGAGTAAAGCAGCGTGAGCCGGAGCTCCGCCACGTCCGATAGTCCCTCCACGCCCGTGAAACAGGGTAAGTTCAATATTGTATTTTTCACATAAATTGACTAACGCTTCTTGAGCTCGATATTGTGCCCAGCCGGCGGCTAACATTCCTGCGTCTTTGGCAGAATCGGAATAACCAATCATAATCATCTGGTAATTATTGATAATGCCACGATACCAGCCGATATTAAATAAATCGGTCATCACTTTTTCACTGTGATCTAAATCGCCGAGAGTTTCAAATAGTGGTGCAACAGGAATAGTGAATTTGCAACCGGCTTCTTTGAGCAATAAATGCACCGCTAGAACGTCTGAGGCTTCACGAGCCATTGAAATTACATAAGCAGAAATTACGCCTTTAGGTTGCTCTGCGACGATTTTACAAGTATCTAGCACCTCTTTGGTTTCAGGGCTTGGTGTCCAGTTATGTGGAATTAATGGGCGGCGAGAGGTAAGCTCACGCACTAAGAAGGCTTGTTTATCATCTTCTGTCCAATGCGAGTAATCACCTAAGCCGATATAGCGAGTGATTTCTGCAATCGCCATTTCGTGGCGAGTGCTTTCTTGGCGAATATCTAAGCGTGATAATCCTAAACCAAAGCATCTGACTCGGCGTAAGCAATCAAGTAATGCACCATTTGCGATAATTCGCATACCACAAGCTTGTAAGGATTCATAACAGTCAAATAGAGGCTGCCAGAGTTGCTCATCTGAAGTTAAAATTTCAGTTTCATCAATAGTTGAGATTTTATCTTCTAAGAGTTCTGCATAGTAAATTTCGGTATTAGCCAATTTCTGGCGTAATGCTTTCAGTACCACACGATAAGGCTCTAAATGCTCTCCATATTTTGCACGAAAGTCTGGTGTACATTGTGTAATAGAGAGCTCTTCGGTGAGCTGTTTAATATCTTCTAAGAATAACTCAGCCGCTTTCCAACGATTCATTCTTAATACACGGCGAGTGGTTTCAGCGGTTACAAACGGATTACCATCACGATCGCCACCCATCCAAGAAGAAAAACGAACAGGAGCAAGGCTAACAGGATATTGTACTCCAAAGTGTTTTTCTAAATAGAAATTGAGTTGGCGGCAGAACTCAGGCACAGCAGTCCACAAGCTGTTTTCAATGACTGCCATACCGCCTTTGGCTTCATCAACAGGTGTTGGGCGTTGAGTTCTAATTTCATTGGTGTGCCAAGCTAGAGCAATCAGCTGCATTAAACGGCGTTTGATTTTATAACTTTCTGCTTCAGTTAAGTCATTATGTTCTAAAAGATCTAAACATTTATTGATTTCAACGTGTTTGTGTCCAAGTGAACGGCGAGTTACTTCCGTAGGATGAGCTGTTAGCACTAAATCAATCATTAGGCTTTCAACCGTTTTAATCACTTTTTCAACAGGAATATTTTGTGATTTTAAACGAAGAAAAAGTGAATCTAGAGAACGACTACCCAATGATGTATTCGTATGGTGGCGAGAAATAGTTTGATGCTGTTCGGCAATATTCGTTAAGTTTAAAAAATGGCTAAATGCACGAGCAACAGGCAGAACATCATTGTTAGAAATGTTGGCTAATTTATCTAATAATTGATTACGGGCAGTTTCATCACCGGAACGTGAGTTTCTGGATAAAACGCGAATACTCTCAATTAAATCAAGAATATAGTCGCCTTGTGCATCACGAATAGTTTCGCCTAAAAATTCCCCTAACATTTGAATATTGTGGTGTATGCTTGAATATGGCTGATTCATAAAAATTTCCTATGCTAAACATAAATTTAATTAAGTCTAAATATGCCTAAAATGGGTAGAAATAGCAAATAGATTTAATTAAAAATTTGAATTAAATGATCAAAAACAAAAAATTGTTGTCTAATCTACAACTGGCAACTAAATGCCTTTTTATCACAAGAGAGGAATCAGATGAAAATGATGAAATCATTTTATACTTTTAGTTTAGCATTATTAATTGGCGGAGTGAGTTTACCTGCTGCCGTTTTGGCTAATCAAAGTTATCAAACTACGGAACAAGGCTTGCAATATAAAGTGATTAAAGCAAGCAATGGCAAAAAGCCGAGCATCAATGATGATGTGGAAATCCGTTTTAAATCTTATAACGAGAAAGGCGAGTTATTTGAAGGCACGCTGAATAATGTTCCTGTAATTTTACCTGTGCGAGATATGTTTCCGGGACTTCAACAAAGTTTGATGCTGATGCCGGTAGGCTCAGTTTATGAATTTAATATTCCTAAACATTTAGGCTACCAAGAAGAGGGAAGTAAAGCTAAAAAGCCTGTGTTATATCGTATAGAATTATTAAGAATTAATCCTTAGTTTTAATAAACAAGCGGTCAAATTTTATAAATATTTTGTAAATTATCAGCATATTAGTCATTTATGCAAAAAATTATCAAAAATTGACCGCTTGTTTGCCTATAACAAGTACAAAAAAGCGGGAATTTATCCCGCTTTTATACGATGTAAGGATTATAAAATCTCTTTCGCTTTTGCAACTACGTTTTCAACAGTAAAGCCGAAGAGTTTGAATAATTGGTCCGCCGGTGCTGATTCACCGAAACTATTCATTCCTACAACTCGACCTTCAAAGCCAACGTATTTATACCAGAAGTCTGCAATTTGAGCTTCAATTGCAACACGTTTTGTTACTGAACGTGGTAATACAGACTCACGGTATGCTTCATCTTGTTTGTCAAACACATTGGTGCTTGGCATTGAAACAACGCGAACTTTCACACCTTCGCCATCTAATACATCTGCGGCTTTCATTGCTAAATCAACTTCAGAGCCTGTTGCGATTAGGATTAAATCCGGGCAAGTACCTTTTTCACAGCAATCACGCAAGATATAGCCACCACGAGCTACATTTGCTAATTGTTCAGCAGTACGCTCTTGTTGTGCAAGGTTTTGGCGAGTAAAGATCAATGCTGAAGGACCATCTTTACGTTCAACAGCAGCTTTCCACGCGATTGCAGATTCTACTTGGTCTGCCGGTCTCCACGTTTCTAAGTTTGGAATCAGGCGTAATGAAGCAGTTTGTTCTACCGGTTGGTGTGTAGGACCATCTTCACCTAAACCAATTGAGTCGTGAGTATAAACGTATAATACACGTTGTTTCATTAATGCCGCCATACGCACAGCATTGTGAGCGTATTCATAGAACATTAAGAATGTTGCACCGTAAGGAATAAATCCACCGTGTAGGGCAATACCGTTCATAATCGCAGACATACCAAACTCACGTACACCGTAGTTGATGTAGTTACCATCTACATTGTGATCTGCTCGGATTGGTTTTGAGCCGGACCATAAGGTTAAGTTAGAACCTGCGAGGTCTGCTGAACCACCTAAAAATTCAGGTAATGTTGGTGCATAGGCTTCAATCGCATTTTGAGATGCTTTACGGCTTGCGATATTTGCCGGATTT
>NZ_JBXGGI010000083.1:0-7317 GCF_056854775.1 Mannheimia sp. | reverse complement strand
AAGATTAAAACAAAGATGGTAAAGTTGATGCACCTTCAAATGAAGATGGCGATAAATTAGTCAATGCTAAGAATGTTGCCGATGCAATCAACAGCTCAGGTTTTAACTTAAAAACCTCAGCAACAGAGGGCGTGAAATTATCTGGTGATGATGAGCTAATCAATCCGGGCGATAGTGTTGAAATGGTTGCAGGTAAAAACTTAACTGTTAAGCAAGAAGCAAATGGTAAAGTAACTTACGCGACTAAAGATGATGTACAATTCAACTCAGTAACTTCAAATAAAGTTATTGTAGGTGATGCGACTGATCCAGCGAAAAGCTCTACATTAACATCAGGTGATAACGGCTTAGATGTGGGTGGAGATAAGATTACTAACGTTGCAGATGGTGATATTAGCCCAGTAAGCACAGATGTAATTAACGGTAAACAGTTAAACAACTACACCAAAGTAAACGGTAACAACATTGGTACTGATAAAGACGGTTCTATCAATATCGTAAATGGTAACGGTACAACAGTTACTAGCGATAAAGCCGGCGAAATCAAGGTTAATGTGAACAATACTGACTTAACTGTGGCTGAAGAGGGTACGATTAACGTTCAAGATCCGAATGGTACAGGTGCTCACTACGTTAATGCAAATACTGTTGCTAAAGCAGTAAACGAAGTAAGCTGGAGTGTGAACTCTGAAACTGATAAAGCAACTGCAAATGCAGCAACCCAAAACACTTATAAACCGGTGGATAACAAGGTTAAAGCAGGTAGCCAAGTTAAAGTTAATGCAGGACGTAACGTTGAAATCAGCGGTTCTGGTAGAAACATTAACGTTGCAGTATCAGATAATCCAGAGTTTAACAGCGTGAAAGTTGGTGGCACTAAACTTAGCTCGAAAGTAGCTGAAGATGGTGTAAATGAGTTGAACATTGGTGGTAACAACAATGCTCCAACCCGTATTACCAATGTAGCTGCAGGTGTGAAAAATACTGATGCAGTAAACGTAAGCCAATTAAAAGGTGCGGTAAACAATCTTGATAATAAGATCAACCGTAACAACCGTGATTTACGTGCCGGTATTGCAGGTGCGAACGCAGCAGCAGGTTTACCACAAGTTTACATTCCGGGTAAATCAATGGTTGCAGCGGCGGCTGGTACCTTTAAAGGTGAAAATGCTCTTGCAGTCGGTTACTCTCGCTCAAGCGATAACGGTAAAGTTATCTTGAAATTACAAGGTAATGCAAATACTCGTGGAGATTTAGGTGGCTCTGTAGGTGTTGGTTACCAGTGGTAATTAATCTATAATGTGTTCAAATCCCCTTCTTCGGAAGGGGATTTTTACTATAGCCAAACGAAGGTCTGGCTATAGAAACCATACATTATCAGTATAGAACTAAGGTTCTTAAGCGTTGAGATGAAAGAGAATAATTTTTCGAAGAAAGAATATCTAACCCTTTAAGAGGAGAACTATATAGTTATTGTGTAGTTGTAAGCTATTCACATACCCCTAGTATAGTATTTAGAGTAGCCTAAAAACGCCCGTTTTATGAGTAGATTGTTATTTTCCATACCTCTCATCAGTCAGCGTATGTAAAAACGCTTCTAATGCCTCAATTTCTTCATCATTAAGAGGCTTGGATTTTAATTTATCATGAGCGATGGTGGCTGCAAATTCAGGTTTTTGCCACGTCTTGCCTGTTTCAGGATTGATTTGTCTTTCCGGATTATTGTAGCTATCTAAAAAGAGCAATACGGTTTTCAACTCTTTAAATATGCCGTTGTGCATATAAGGGGCAGTTACTGCAACATTGCGTAAAGTAGGCGTTTTGAATTTTCCTTTTTGCTTTTCATCGCCTTTTACATTTGGGTTTTCAAACAAACCTAAATCAATAAAATCAGGAGAGAAGCCATTTACTGCAATCAATTTCGGATTGCTCGGTACGCCTAAATTGTAATAGCGATAATTGCTAAACGTTTCTTCTTTATGGTTTTCATCGCTCTGTAATTGATGGCAACTGCTACAATTTGTTTGAGATTTATCGAGAAATAAGGCTCTGCCTTTTTCCTCTAAGGCGGTAAGTTGAGCTTCACCTTTCAAAAATAGATCATATTTAGAAGCAAATGGGGCAAGTAGTTTGTTTTCTTGTTGGAAAGCAGCAATCGCATCTTCCATTGCGGCATAAACACTTTCATAGCTTTCCCACACTTTTTCACCATAGAATTGCCCTAGGAAGCGTTGATACATCGGCACACTGTATAAGCGTGTGGCGACTGCTAATTTATTCTCCATTCCCATCTCGTTCGGATCAATAGGTGGCATTCCAGCTTGCTCGGTCAGGTTTTTGGCTCTGCCGTCCCAAAACTGCCCGCCTACATATTCTTGGTTTTGTTCATCAAAATGGAAATCGGGCGAGTATTTGGCATAAAGCATTGTTGGGGAGTTACGTTTGCCGAATTTGGCGGGATTGTCGCCTTGCGAAACTACACCATCGGCTGGGGTAATGCGGTTATCAATAAAGGCGTAGTCTGGATTATGGCAGCTTGAGCAGTTTTGCGAACCATTATGGGAGAGCATATTATCAAAAAACAAAATCTGCCCAATAAGCTTTTTGCTCATACCTTCTATCGGCATAGTACGAGGCTGTTTTTCCAATGCTACAGCACAGTGAGCTAATAGCCCACACAAACCTATGGTTAATAACTTCATCATCACGTTTCTCCCTTTATTGAGATTATTTTAGATATTGTTGATGATTAAATCTTCCCTCAAAATTGGTAAGCCATTGATGAAAATCAATATTCGATCATATTATAAGTTGATGTATGCTATGATTTCTCAAATTAAAAAAGACTTTTAATATATCAGTTAGCAAGCGGTTAAATTTGCAAAAAAATTTACAAATTCAACCGCTTGTAATAAGGGGAATGTATGAAAAAAGAAGAAATTCAAAAAATGCAAGATCGCTATAATGAATGGGTGGAGTTATTGCCTGAATTGGAAAAAGGCATTGAGCAGTGGAAGAAATCCATTGAGCTTTTAGAGCCGTTAAGCCAATTTTATTCTGATCCAAAATGGCGTGAGTTGCACGATAATTTTGATGAAGAGCTTGATACAAAAGGCAATTATAGTGTGTTATCGGAAGATGCGTTGTGGAATGCGTTATCGGATCAACACCGATTAGCATTAGAATGGTTAAAATTATCCACCGCACATATTACAAAAGAGTAAAATAGACGCAAAGGCGTCTATTTTTAGCTTTGAGAGGTTTGTTTGTTGGCGTAATAAGAAGAACCACGAATGAGCATTCTAAGTTGCATAATCACTCGTTGTTTAAGTTTTTCTCGCTCTTGGTTGCTCATATCAAGGGCGTGAGAGCCAGCGGTAAAGACTAAAGTAACCAGCCCTTCTGCCTGAATATAGGCGAGATCTCGGTCGCTGTGGTTGTCTTTTCCCATAATGTAATCGGCAAGCTCTGCTACAAAATGCTGAATTTCTCGTGAGGCGGCAGTTCTAAAAGCTTGTGATGTGCCTGAACTTTCTCGCAGTAGCAATCGGAATACGTTAGGTCTGTCGGAAATCAGTTCAAAGAAAGTTTCAACCGATACAATGACTACACTGCCACCGTTGGCAATGCGTTTCCGAGCCTGTCTCATTAATTGACGAAGCAATAAGCCGGATTCATCAACCATTGCCAAGCCAAGCTCATCCATATCTTTAAAATGGCGATAAAATGAGGTTGGAGCAACTCCAGCCTCACGGGCAACTTCTCGCAAGCTTAGGTTGGAGAAGCTTTTTTCCGGACTTAATTGGTTAAAGGCAGCTTCAAGTAACGCTCTACGCGTTTTTTCTTTTTGAATGGCACGTACGCTCACCACATTTGCCATTTTAAACCTCAGTTTTAACAATTTGCGTGATTGCTTGAGCTAACCGCTCATAGCGTACACGGAGTGGCGAACCCGGTCGGTAAACCATACCGACTGCACGGAATGGCTTCGGAGCATCAAACGGAATATAGCGAATGCCTTCCATTGGTTTTGCTGCCAGCTTAGGAATAAGAGCCATACCTACATTTGCCGCTACCATATTGCGTAGGGTTTCTAAATTAGTTGCTTTGAAATGCGGATTTTCTTTTGCACCAATAGATAAGCAGTAATCTAATGTGTGAGTGCGTAAGCAATGACCACCATCAAGGAAAAGTAGCTCTTTATTTTTTAATAAGCTGATATCTAATTTATCCAATTTAGCCCATTCGTGATCTTCCGGTACAACGAGATACATTTCTTCATTAAAAATCGGTACTTCAATGAAAGGCTCACTCTCTTTTACAAATGAAATGATTCCACAATCAAGCTGACCTGCCTCAAGTTGATCCAATAGCTGATTGGTTTGCAGCTCATAAAGATAAAGGTCTAAATCGGCAAAATCTTTTTTCAATGCAGGAATAATAATTGGAGAAAGGTAAGGTCCGAGCGTTGGAATTACCCCAATATGGAGCGGACCGGACATCTCTTTCCCTTGATTGCTTGCCATTTCTTTTAGAATTTTAACTTCTCGCAATACCACTTTGGCTTGCTCTACGAGTGTTAAGCCCGCTTGCGTGAAAAGCACTTTGCGGCTGGTTCGTTCAAGTAGAATTGTGCCTAGCTCATCTTCTAATTTACGGATCTGTCCACTCAAAGTCGGCTGGCTGACATTACAAGATTCCGCAGCACGGCGAAAATGTTTATAGTCTGCGAGGGCAATTAGGTATTCTAAATCTCGAATGTTCAATTTATTTCTCCAATTTGATATTTTCCTATTAATCCGATAGGTAAATTATGCCATATTTGCACGCATAATGCTTCGTATTTTACAACATAACTTTTTACTTGATAGGATTTAGCGATTAATTTTTAAGATTTAATTCGGTTAAATAAATTAATAAAGAGGAAAAAATTTTTTCAATAAAAGAAAATGGGGCTTACCGCCCCATTGAGATGAGATTTATTTTAATAAATAAGCACGCAATGTGGCAAAATCTGCTGGCATTTTATCAGATAACAACGGTAATTTGTTGTGTTTATCTAATGCTTCCGGAAGTGGCAATTCAATCTCTAAAATACGCTCAACCGATTCTTTAAATTTTGCCGGGTGGGCGGTACATAAGAAAATGCCTGTTTCGCCTGCTTGTAGTTGGTCTTTTAAACTTTGGTATGCAATAGCTCCGTGTGGTTCGCATAAGTAGCCTTCCGCATATTGAGCTTTTAATGCTGCTTCAGTTTCTTCATCATTTAATGCTGCTGAACCTAAGTCTGATAAACTCCAACCGTTGCGTTTGAAAAGTTCTTCTACACGAGGCCAGTTATTCGGGCGGCTTACGTCCATTGCATTTGACAGGGTTGCAACCGTTGCATTTGGCTCCCATTTGCCTGATTTTAAATAGCGTGGAACGGTGTCGTTCGCATTAGTTGAGGCGATAAAACGTTTAATTGGTAAGCCCATTGATTTTGCAATTAAGCCAGCAGTTAAGTTACCGAAGTTACCGCTTGGTACTGAAACTACTACATTATCACGTTTCTCTGTTGGTAGTTGTGCTACTGCTTCAAAGTAGTAGCAAACTTGAGCCAGCAAGCGACTGATGTTGATGGAATTTGCCGAGTTCAAACCGATGGCTTGACGAAGTTCTGCATCGTCAAAGGCTTGTTTAACTAAGGCTTGGCAAGCATCAAAGTCTGATTCAATCGCCACAGTACGAATATTTCCGCCTAAGGTGCAGAATAATTTTTCTTGTAACGGACTGATTTTACCTTTCGGATACAAAATCACCACATTGATATTTTCTAAACCATAGAAAGCGTGAGCCACTGCTGCACCTGTATCGCCGGAAGTCGCGGTTAAAATTGTGATTTTGCCATCGCCACGCACATTCGCTAATGCCTGAGCCATAAAGCGACCGCCGAAATCTTTGAATGCTAAGGTCGGACCGTGGAACAGTTCTAACGCATAAATATCATCATTGACTTTGGCAAGCGGTGCAGGGAAAGTGAACGCATTTTTTACCATTGTATTTAAGGTTTCTTGCGGTAATTCTTCGCCGATTAATGCAGAAAGAATTTTTTGGCTACGTTCAACTAAAGGTAAATCTAATAATTCATCAATATCATCTAATTTAGGTAAAACTTCGGGGAAAAATAATCCTTGATTTTTGCCTAAGCCCTGACGTACCGCTTGGGCAAAATTCACTTGTTCTTCTGGGTGTTTGATGTTGTATAAATTCATTTAGGGAGATCCTTTATTTTAAAATAGATATTTTTAATTGATTTTAGCCATAAGCAATGATTAGTCAATGCAAAAGCGAAAAATAAGCGGTATGATTTAGCAAAAATTTTGCAAGGAGATAAAAATGAAAACCATCGTTCGAACAATCGCAAAACAAAAACAAATTGCGTTGGTTGCTCACGACAGCTGTAAGAATGACTTAATCCGCTGGACACAAACCCATAAATCGCAACTTGCTTCCCATAAACTCTACGCCACAGGTACAACAGGACATTTGCTTGCGAGAGAAACCGGGCTTGAAATAATAGCATTAATGAGTGGACCAATGGGCGGTGATCAACAATTAGGTGGGCTGATTGCAGAAAAAAAAATTGATATGCTGATTTTCTTTTGGGATCCGATGAATGCCGCTCCGCACGACCCGGATGTGAAAGCCCTGATGCGAATTGCAACGGTGTGGAATATTCCTGTTGCTATTAATGAAACTTCAGCCAATTTCTTATTAAACGCTGATTTATTTAATCAAGAGGTTGAAGCGATTGTGCCGGATTACGATGGCTATTTGGCGGAGCGTTTAGGGTAACATTTGATATTAATTACAAGCGGTCATTTTTACTCGCTACGCTCGCTCCTTCGGAGCCGTTGGCAAAGCCAACGTTCAAACGCAAGCGTTTGTTAGTAAAAATTTACAAATAAAAAGATGAATAAGTATTTAAAAAAACTGCAAAACAGTTGGCTCTCGGAAAGTGTGATTAAAACCTTGCCGATGTTTATTTCGCTCAATATTGCTGCAGTAAGCATTTGGCAGCTTGGTATTTCGCATTTTGCGATGCCGCTGATGTTAGGCATTATCGCAGGTGGTTTGGTTGATTTAGATAATAGTCTTATCGGACGAGCAAAAAATCTAATCATCAGCCTAGTGGCATTTTCACTTTCCTCCATTGGGGCAAGCGTCTCTTTATATTTAGGCTGGTTGTTCGTGCCGGTCCTGATGGTTTGTACTTTTCTTCTAGTAATGCTCGGAGCAGTTGGACAACGTTACAGCACTATTGCTTTCGGCACG
>NZ_JBXGGI010000082.1:0-11031 GCF_056854775.1 Mannheimia sp. | reverse complement strand
TATACGCCCATCAACTTCTACTTCACCATCAGCTACGCCCATCACTAATTTACGATTTACGACACGCTTCATATGAATACGGTAGGTTACTTTTTTTGCTGTTGGCAAAATTTGACCGGTAAATTTTACTTCGCCCACACCTAATGCACGACCTTTACCTTCGCCGCCAATCCAACCAAGATAGAAACCAACTAACTGCCACATCGCATCTAAGCCCAAGCAACCCGGCATCACAGGATCATTGATAAAATGGCAGCTGAAAAACCATAAATCCGGCTTAATATCAAATTCCGCCTCAATATAGCCTTTTTCGAAATTCCCTTTCTCTGCATTCATTTCAACGATACGATCCATCATTAGCATTGGTGGGGCAGGTAATTGTGGACCGTTTTCCCCGAATAATTCTCCTTTACCTGATAGTAGAAGCTCTTCATAAGAGTAGCTTGGTTTAATAATTGGTGTACAGTTGTTCATTGTTTTTAAAATCCTATAAATGGAGGGAAACCTGTTATATCAAAGGCTATGAAATATTCCTGATAGTAACAGACTTTTAATTCAGTGAACAGTTGTACACTAACTTGTCGGATCAGTCAAGTTTTAATTTTTTGCAAAGTTTTCTCAAAAATGAACCGCTTGTTTCTTCGTTATTGCATTCATCTAATTGCTGATGAATCAATGTAAATAATGATGATTTATTACTTTTTACCGCTTTTTCATCGTCGTAGAACTCACGCCCGAAAAGAATTTCTAATGCATCAAATACATTTTCTACCGCCCAAATTTTAAATTGATTTTGTTCGACTGCCTCGATCACATCTGCTCTTAAACTCAAATGGCTTAGGCAAGCGGCTGGAATAATTACGCCTTGTTGTCCGCTTAATTGGCGAGCGTGGCAAATATTGAAGAAACCTTCAATCTTCTGATTAACCCCACCGACACTCAACACATTACCAAATTGGTCAATCGCTCCCGTTACCGCAATAGATTGCGGCAATGCCAATTTGGATAAGGCACTCACCAGCACGCTAAAAATCGCTAATGAGGAGCTGTCGCCGTCAATTTCCCCATAAGATTGCTCAAAGGCAATTGAGGCGGAAAACGGTAATTGGGTAGGAAGTTCCAACAAATTCGCCAAGCAGGATTGAGCAAGAATAATCCCTTTAGAATGAATATTGCCTCCCAGCTCCACTTTACGTTCAATATCGTGAATTTCGCCATCGCCATATTGCACATTACAGCTGATACGCAAAGGTTCGCCAAAGCTATGCGGAACACCTTCAAAATCAATGACTGATAAACCGTTTATTTGCCCAATTTCTTCGCCTTCTGTTTCAATATAGAGTTGATTACTGAGAATATCTTCTACGGTATATTCATTTAGAATTGAAGATTGTTGCTCCAAATAATCAAAATAACTTTTTACTTCATTAATTTCTACTGTATTTGCATAGAAATTCTGAATACCTAATAAATGCTTTCTTAATAATGTAGGTGAAATAGAAATTAAATCCCGGCTCTCGCTTTCTCGAATATAAGCCTGTAAAAATTGATTAAGAGCAGCAGGTGTTAATCTTTTATTAATTATATTTTCTGCATAAGTCTGAATATAATTCGCCCATTCCTCTACATTATTATTTAAGGATAAATATGATTTAATTTCAGTATATTGTGCTACTTGATATAAGCTGTCATCATAAGCAGAAAGGGTTGAAATATCTTCTCTTTCACCAATCAAAATTAACTTAAATGAGGATTTTTCTTTGGCTAGAAAATGCGGTAGATCATTAATAGAATGAGATTCATATTCGCCAAATAATAATGCCTGCTTTAATTTATCCCATTGCGTAATATCCAATAATAATGAATTAATATTTACAATTAAAACACCATTATTAGCTTCTTGAATTGCTCCTGTTACATATTCTGTTTTCTGTTCTCTTTCTAAAAACATATAATAACCAAACAAATTATTTTTATTAAAATCCATTTTGGTTACTATAGAAATACTTGAATTATCTCTTTTTAAATAATCCGTCAGCTCATTAATAAATTCAGGAAAAAGCTCAGATTTAAGCACTAGCAAAGAGCCAAATTTCGCTTGTATAAATTGATCTAGGGCTTGTTTTGCTTTAGGTTGGAAATCTAAAAAATTGACTTTCTTATCTAAATCAGAGAAAGGGTATTCCACAGTTAATGCCGGGCTATTAAGTAGAAAAATGGTCACAGATATGCCTCTTTATCGAAAATTTGGTTTATTATACAGAATTCCGCTATACTTGCTAAATATAGCTTATCTTTTTCAACATTATTTACGATTATGCGATACCAAAAACTCATCACGCAAGAAACTACTTGGAAATGGAAATATCTTCTCAAAAAGCATCGGGAAGGGGAAAACATTACTAAACACGAAGAACAAAGTTTAGTTGATTTAAAGGTTCAATTTCTTTCCACCTTACAAGAGTCCCCAGAAGAAGTAGAAAAATGGATTAAGTCAGAAATGACAGCTGAACAACGAAAAAAAATGCGTCAGTCTGTTCGAGCAAAGCGAAAACGCTTTTTTAATGCTGAAAAACAAACAACTAAGAAAAAATCTATTGATTTAGAATACGCCAGTTGGTTAAGGCTCTCTAAATATGCAAAAAGCCAGAACCTCACATTATCAGAAGCTATTATTAAATTAACTGATGAAGTTGAAAACAAGCAGCTTTATTTAGAGCAAGTCGCAAAAATGAAATCAAGTTTAAAAGATTTATTAAAGTAAAAAAGGAAAATGCCCGCTAACAAGCGGGCATTTTTTTATTCAATTTTACAATTGAAGAAACTATTACATAGTTACTTCTTTTGAACCTTGAACTTGGATTTCAACACGACGATCCGGTGCTAAACAAGCGATTAACGCTTTACGACCTTTAACCGCATCACAAGTGTTGCCAGTTACCGGGTTTGCTTCACCGTAACCTACAGCTGTTACGTTAGCTGGGTTAGTACCTTTAGAAACGATGTAGTTAGCTACAGTTTCAGCACGGCGTTGTGAAAGTTTTAAGTTT
The DNA here is from genome assembly GCF_056854775.1 of Mannheimia sp. NCBI lineage: Bacteria > Pseudomonadati > Pseudomonadota > Gammaproteobacteria > Pasteurellales > Pasteurellaceae > Mannheimia > Mannheimia sp. Next base: position 7,981 of record NZ_JBXGGI010000082.1, on the reverse strand, counting down.
GCTGCATCTTTACCGATACGGTCTGTGTAACCATTAACTTGGATAGCTGGGTTAGCTAAACCTAAGTTAGAGATTTCTGTGTGTGCTGCATCTAAAGCTGCTACTGCATCCGCTTTTAAGTTTGATTTACCAAAAGCAAATAAAACGTCTGAGCTAAATGAGAAATTTTTAGTTTCAACGGTTGGTTCAACTGGAGTTGCACCTTGACCAAAGCGGTACGATAGACCTGCAGATACAGAACTGATATCAGGGCGATAGTCTGATGCTCCCATACGTCTTAATGTAGCATAACTTGCTTTACCTGCATTGTTTAGCCATTGATATTCAACACGAGCTGCTAATTCCGGAGTGATAGCGTACTCTACACCAGCACCTAATACTAATGAACTTTGGAAACGTTTAGTTTTTGTAGGAACTTTAGTTGCAACATTTACTGTTTTGTAGCTGTTATTTACTAGTGCAATACCTACTTTACCATAAACATCTAAGTTAGGAATAATTTCATAGCTTGGTTTTAAGCTAATTACTGCACCATGAGCCGAATGGCGGAATGTCTGTTTCTCACCACCTGCACGGGTTTTCTCAATACCACGAACTCGACCAAAGTAGTCATAGCCTACTTCTGTTGCTAAGCCAAATTTATTTTCGTTCAGAATTTGGTAACCACCAAAAACACCGTAAGTTACAGAGTTACGGTTAATTCCATATTTACCAGCTTTAGCAGCATCTAACTGAGTAATACCATCGTGAAATGATGCCCAACCTGCTTTAGCACCTGCATAGAAAGTATTAGCTTGTGGTGCTGCTTGAGTAACTGCAGCAGCTGATAATACTGCTAATGTAACTAATGTTTTTTTCATTTAATAATCCTTAATTTGAAATTAATCTAATATATTGAAAATTTTATCTGAAACAATCCTTATTTCCGCTAAAATTTGAGCAAAGAAATAATATTTTTTATTCTATCAAATAGCAAAAAAAATGCAATAAAAATAAATAATTTAGGAATTACCTAGTTCAAACGAAATACCCACCTGAGTAGGTGGGTATTTAAATCGTGTTCTAAGAACAACTATATTACATAGTTACTTCTTTTGAACCTTGAACTTGGATTTCAACACGACGATCTGGTGCTAAACAAGCGATTAACGCTTTACGACCTTTAACTGCATCACAAGTGTTGCCAGTTACCGGGTTTGCTTCACCGTAACCTACAGCTGTTACGTTAGCTGGATTTGCACCTTTAGAAACGATGTAGTTAGCTACAGTTTCAGCACGACGTTGTGAAAGTTTTAAGTTAGATGCATCTTTACCGATACGGTCTGTGTAACCATTAACTTGGATAGCAGGGTTAGCTAAGCCTAAGTTGCTGATTTCTGTATGTGCTGCATCTAAAGCTGTTGCTGCTGCAGGTTTTAAGCTTGATTTAGCAAAATCAAATAAAACATCTGAGCTGAATGCGAAGTTTTTACTTACAACTTCTGGTGCTTCAACTGGTGCTGCACCTTGACCGAAACGGTATGTTAAACCAGCAGATACTGAGTGGATTTTTGGACTATATTGTGCATCAATCCAATCAAGGTTTGCTTTTTGACGTGCTTTGTCTAAGTTACCCGCAGCCTGTAAGTATTGGTATTCAACACGAGCAGCTAATTCTGGAGTAATTGCATACTCAAGACCTGCACCTAATAATAATGAAGTTTTTAAGTTATGAGCACGTTGGTTTTCATAATTAACGCTAGAACCATTATTGTAACCTTTATAGTCATTACGCACTAATGCAGCACCTACTTTACCGTAAACATCTAAGTTAGGAGCAACTTCATAGCTTGGTTTTAAGCTTAAGTGAGTACCGTGAGCAACGTGTTTAACTGCTTTATCTTCACCTACATTACCACGAGCACGACCAAAATAGTCATAACCTAATTCTACTGCTAAACCAACATTGTTTTGGTTTAAGATTTGATAACCACCGAATACACCGTAAGTTACAGAGTTACGGTTGATACCGAATTTACCACCGTTTTTAGAATCAAACTGAGTTAAACCGTCGTGAAAAGATGCCCAACCAGCTTTAGCACCTGCATAGAAAGTGTTAGCTTGTGGAGCTGCTTGTGCTACTGCTGCTGCAGATAATACTGCTAATGCAACTAATGTTTTTTTCATTTTGATGATCCTCTTAAATATTGTCATCGATTAAAATAAATTCTTAATACTTTTTATAAAGTATTAAAACTTTAACTTTATGCTTCAACAATTAAGAAGCAAGAGAGCTAATGTCAGCGATATTATACAACAAAAAACACCCTAAAAAAGCACTTTTTGTATAAAAATTATCTTCTGAGTAACATTCTTGTTCTAAATTTAGTTTGAGCAAGAATGTTCTAATTATCTTTCTTCGTTTTCTAAAAATCAATTATTTTTTCCTAAGGAAATGTATAGAAATGTATATTTTAGATCATTTTTTAATCAAATGAGGTAATTATGCACAAATTTCAAACCATCTACTTCCATTTTAAATTGTTTGAATTCTTGCTAAGATAACCAAAGTTTAATCTTATTATTTTTATCAAATCAAACACAACTATGATACCTAGACTTTCTGAAGTACCCCAATTAAATACCACCGCACAGGCGTATTTAGACGAACTAGTCCTCCAGCATTTTAGTGGCGATATTGCCTCCAGTTATGCCGATCGTTTATCGCTGGCAACTGATAACAGCGTTTATCAACAAATTCCGCAAGCGATTCTGTTTCCGAAATCAGTTTCTGATGTAGTGATCCTCACCAAACTTGCGCAAAAAGCGGAATATCAAGATTTAACTTTTACCCCTCGAGGTGGTGGTACCGGCACGAATGGGCAATCGCTTAACAATAATATTATTGTTGATCTCTCACGCCATATGAACCAAATTTTAGAACTCAATGTGGAAGAATGTTGGGTGCGTGTGCAAGCTGGCGTGGTAAAAGATCAACTCAACCAATTTCTAAAACCTCACGGCTTATTCTTTTCGCCGGAGCTTTCCACCAGTAACCGTGCAACACTAGGCGGAATGATCAACACCGACGCCTCCGGTCAAGGTTCACTACAATATGGAAAAACTTCTGCCCATATTCTTGAGATCAAATCGGTCTTAATTAACGGCGAAATTTTAGAAACACAAGCGGTCAAATCTGATGATTTTTTTGCAAATTTAGAAAAGTTAAATCTTTCCACTTTAGGCAAAACCCTGCACAGCGAAATTTTCACCCGTTGCAAAGCCTTACGCCCAACCGTATTAAGTGAATTGCCACAACTTAACCGCTTTATTACCGGCTATGATTTAAAAAACGTGTTTAACGATGATGAAAGTGAATTTAACCTCACTCGCATCTTAACCGGCTCGGAAGGCTCTCTTGCTTTTATTTGCGAAACGAAACTGAATCTACTCCCAATTCCAAAACATCGCACCTTAATTAATATTAAATACAACTCGTTTGATGCCGCTCTTCGTTCAGCCCCTTTTATGTTAGAGGCAAAAGCCTTGTCAGTGGAAACGGTGGATTCCAAAGTGCTGAATCTCGCCAAGCAAGATATTGTGTGGCACTCTGTATCAGATCTCTTAACCGAAGATCCGAACAACCCGATTCTCGGTATTAATATTGTGGAATATGCCTCGAACGACCAAGCTCAAATTGAGGCTCAAGTAAAAGCCCTGTGTGAAAGTCTCGATCAAAAAATTGCAAATCAAGAGGCGGGCATTATTGGCTATCAGCTTACTAATGATGTCAATTCCATCGAAAAAATCTACGCAATGCGGAAAAAAGCAGTGGGCTTGCTTGGCAACGCCAAAGGCTGGGCAAAACCGATTGCCTTTGTGGAAGATACTGCCGTGCCACCGGAAAACTTAGCGGATTATATCGCAGAGTTCCGTGCATTATTAGATAGCTACAATTTGCCTTATGGTATGTTCGGACACGTGGATGCCGGCGTGCTACACGTTCGCCCAGCATTGGATTTATGCGATAAAACCCAAGTGGAAACCTTTAAACAAATTTCCGACCAAGTTGTCGAACTTACCGCTAAATACGGTGGCTTGATTTGGGGAGAACACGGCAAAGGGATGCGTTCTTATTATGGTGAGCGTTTCTTTGGCGAAACCTTGTGGCAAGAACTTCGCTACATCAAAACCTTATTCGATCCGCAAAATCGCTTGAACCCCGGCAAAATTTGTACGCCATTAGAGAGCGAGGCAACTCTCTACCCGATTGATTCCCAAATGCGAGCCGATTTTGACCGCCAAATTCCGATTCAAGTACGAGAGGAATTTAAAGGGACGATGAATTGTAACGGTAACGGCTTGTGCTTTAACTTTGATGTGCATAGCACAATGTGTCCGTCTATGAAAGTGTCGGGCAACCGTCTCTATTCACCGAAAGGGCGAGCGACCTTGGTTCGTGAATGGTTACGTTTATTAGCGGAACAGAACGTTGAGCCAAATGATTTAATCTTCAACGCTAGCAACAAAACCGCCTCGCTTACCGATTTTGTCGCAAAAGTGCGAAACTCGCTCAACAAAAAGAAAGAGTACGATTTTTCGCACGAAGTAAAAGCAGCAATGGATACCTGCCTTGCTTGCAAAGCCTGTGCCAGCCAATGTCCGATAAAAATTGATGTGCCGACTTTCAGATCGCAATTTAACGAGCTTTACCACAGCCGCTATTTACGTCCGCTGAAAGATTATGTGGTGTCGAATTTGGAATTTGTTGCCCCGATAATGGCGAAAAAACCGCAGTTTTTTAACTTTTTCAGTACCTCAACACTGGCGGAAACCGCTGCAAATAAAACGTTAGGAATGACTTATCTGCCGGCGTTGTCTGTGCCAAATCTACAACATCAGTTGGTGGAAATCGGCTATCAAGGCGAGAGTTTGGAAAGCCTTGAACAGCAGGCTGCAAGCGGTCAATTTTCTGCAAAAAATCGCAAAATGCTATTTATTGTGCAAGATCCGTTTACCTCTTATTACGATGCTAAAGTGGTGGCGGATTTTGTCGCCCTCACGCAAAAACTCGGCTTTAAGCCGATTGTGCTGCCATTCAAGCCAAACGGCAAAGCTCAACACGTTAAAGGCTTTTTGGCTAAATTTGCTAAAACCGCCAAAAACCAAGCGGATTTCTTAAACCGTGTGGCAAAACTCGGCGTACCGATGGTATCGGTCGATCCGGCCTTAACCCTCATTTACCGCCAAGAGTATAACGATATTCTCAAAGAGCAACGTGGCGATTTCAAAGTGCTACTGGCTCACGAGTGGTTGAAAGAGGTAATGCAAAAAGGCGAGTTGAACAGTTGCAAAAAATCGACCGATTCCGACCACTTGCAATGGTATTTATTTGCTCACTGTACCGAATCCACCTCACTCCCCAACTCAATGAACGAATGGAAATCGATTTTCGCCCATTTTGGCGAAACATTAGTGGTGGAAAATGTCGGTTGCTGTGGAATGGCAGGCACATTCGGGCATGAAACCAAACATTTGGCGATGTCCAAAGCGATTTACGAACAATCTTGGCAGAACAAACTCAACGGCAAACCGCTCGAACGCTGTTTATCTACCGGTTACTCCTGCCGCTCACAAGTCAAACGCTTTGAACAACAAGGGATTAAGCACCCTGTTCAGGCATTGCTAGAAGTGATTTAACAAGGCAGGGCAAATAATGATTTGCCCCCACAATAATTAGACAGGAAATGATAATGACCATTTGGAAACAAACTGCAACATGCGAACAATTAAATGCTCTTAGCCAAAAATCGGCAGTGGCACATTTAGGTATCGAATTTACGGCTATCGGTGAAGATTGGATTGAAGCACAGCTGATGGTGGATGAACGTACCCAACAGCCGTTTAGCGTGTTGCACGGTGGCGTTTCTGCCGCTTTAGCAGAAACAACCGCTAATGCGGGGGCGTTAATGGTGTGTGAAGCTCATCAAATTGCGGTCGGAATGGAGCTGAATATCAGCCATTTAAAATCAATCCCTGCCGGAACAAAAGCGATTGCACGAGCAACGCCGCTGAAATTAGGGCGTGAAGTGCAGGTGTGGAATATTGATATCAAAGACGAGCAAGGTAACTTGTGTGCGGTGGCTCGTCTTTCCACCAAAACCTTAGATAAACGTTAATTTCTTATCCGCAATAAGCGGTCGAATTTTCAGAGAATTTTGCAAAACTTTGATTAAATCCGACCGCTTGTTTATAAAAGGCGTTTGGAAAACACGCCAACCTATTATAAAATACCTTTCTTTTTATCCATTACTAACAAGAGAACTTCAAAATGAATAATCGTGGCTTACTGCTAATGGGTTTGCTTCTTGTGTCTGTGCTTATTTTTACGCAATGGCAGCAAGATTTTAACCCTGAAATTCAAGCTCAAAAACAGGCTCAAGCGGCAGCTCAAACCCAACAACAGGTGGGTGATGTTCCAGCGGCTTCTAATGCTAATAATCCAATTGCAGACAGCATCACGCAAGGCAAAACCATTACGGTGGAAAGCGATGTGTTACGCCTAACCATTGATACCTTAGGTGGTGATGTGGTAGGTTCAGACTTATTGAAACACAATGCGGAATTAAACTCTAACACTCCATTCAAATTATTGCAGCAAGACGGTACTAAAACCTATGTGGCTCAAAGTGGCTTAGTAGGTAAAAATGGGATTGATACCAATGCTGGTCGTCCACAATATGCAGTAACGGCGGACAGTTTCAAATTAACTGATGATCAAAACGAACTTTCTGTACCACTAACATTTGAGAAAGATGGTGTAGTTTATACCAAAACTTTCACCTTAAAACGTGGTAGCTATGATGTTGGCGTAAATTTCAACATTAAAAATAACACCGCAGAAGCGATTGAAGTCCAACCTTACGGTCAGTTAAAACACTCTGTCGTAGAAAGTTCAGGTAGTTTAACAATGCCAACTTATACAGGTGGTGCGTTCTCTTCTTCAGAAACTAACTACAAAAAATACAGTTTCCAAGATATGGAAAAAGCGAACTTAAGTATTGATACCAAAGCAGGTTGGATCGCAGTATTACAACACTACTTCGTGTCTGCTTGGGTACCAAATCAAGATGCGGATAATAACCTTTATTCACGCACCAACAACGGTGTTGCAACGATTGGTTATCGTGGTCCATTAACAACCATTGCCCCAAATTCTGAAGCAAATTTAAGCAGTAAACTTTGGACGGGCTCTAAAGACCAAAAAGAGATGGAAGAAGCTGCAAACCATTTAGACTTAACCGTAGATTACGGTTGGGCGTGGTTTATTGCTAAACCGTTGTTCTGGTTATTAACCGCAATTCAAAAAATTGTCAGCAACTGGGGCTTAGCGATTATCGGTGTAACCATTGTCGTAAAAACCATTCTTTACCCATTAACCAAAGCACAATACACCTCAATGGCAAAAATGCGTATGTTACAACCACGTATTACAGAAATGCGTGAGCGTTTTGGTGATGACCGCCAACGTATGAGCCAAGAGATGATGAAGCTCTACAAAGAAGAAAAAGTAAACCCAATGGGCGGCTGTTTACCGATCTTAATCCAAATGCCGATTTTCATTGCGTTATATTGGACATTTATGGAAGCAGTAGAACTCCGCCACGCACCATTCTTCGGTTGGATTAAAGACTTATCGGCACAAGATCCGTACTACATCTTACCTCTCTTAATGGGTGCGTCGATGTTCTTGTTACAAAAAATGTCGCCAACGCCGGTGGCTGACCCAATGCAACAAAAAGTAATGACCTTTATGCCGGTGATCTTTACCGTATTCTTCTTATGGTTCCCATCAGGCTTAGTACTTTACTGGCTAACCTCTAACTTAATTACCATTGCCCAACAGTGGTTAATTTACCGTAACTTAGAGAAAAAAGGCTTACATTCTCGTAAGAAATAATTTACTTATAACTACACCGTAGGGGCAAATTGCAATTTGCCC
>NZ_JBXGGI010000081.1:0-15749 GCF_056854775.1 Mannheimia sp. | reverse complement strand
AATTTGCAGTACATCAGTACCGGAAATCAAAGTGTTGTTTTGTTGATATCCGAACAATGCCCATAAGCTAAAGCTATAAAGTGCAATAATGCCAAAGTAGATAAACCACGCTGTTGTTTTGGTTAATTTGCCAAGCATATTGCTCCAATGTTGAAAATTAAGGAAAAGTCGTGTGGAAATTATTGTAACATTTCCATTTGGCAGTATGCTAGAATCTTGATATTTGACAAATGATTTTTAAATCAGCTCAAAAAAATAGCAATTTTTTAGGCTGACGCAACAAGTTTTTCATTTTTTTAGCGTGTGTTTAATTTGAATTTGTAGTAAAGTTGCGAGCGAAATCGATTTGATTAAAACATTTTTTTTAACTTTCAATTTATAAGAGGAATACATTATGTACTCAAAAGATGTTGTTATCACAGCTCCGAATGGTTTACACACTCGTCCGGCAGCTGAATTTGTTAAAGCAGCTAAAGGCTTTGCATCTGATATTACCGTTGCTTCCGGCGGTAAAAGTGCAAGTGCAAAGAGCTTATTTAAATTACAAACATTGGGTTTAACTCAAGGTACTACAATCACTATTTCTGCTGAAGGCGAAGATGAGCAAAAAGCAGTTGATTTCTTAGTTGATTTGATTCCTACTTTAGAATAATTTTTTTTTTACTCTCGGATTAAAATTTATACCACTTTATTGCAGCGAAACGTTGCAATAAAGTGTTTTGCTATGCAACACCAGACGATTTATCGTCTTACATAAGGACACGATTATGATTACAGGTATCGCAGCTTCCCCCGGTGCAGTATTTGGAAAAGCATTGGTTTTAAAAGAAGAGCCAATTGTATTAAATACTCGCAAAATTGATGAAAGCGAAGTTGAGACTGAAAAAGCGAAATTCTTTGAAGGACGTGAAAAAGCAGCAGCACAATTAACAGCGATTAAAGAGAAAGCCCGCCGAACGTTGGGTGAGGAAAAAGAAGCGATTTTTGAAGGTCATTTAATGATCTTAGAAGATGAAGAGCTTGAAGAAGAAATTCTGGGTTACCTGAGTGATAATCTTGTTACGGCTGATGTTGCAGCAAGTAAAGTGATTGAAATGCAAGCGGCAATGCTTGCGGAAATTGATGATGAATATTTAAAAGAGCGTGCGGGTGATATTCGTGATATCGGCAATCGTTTAGTGCGTAATATTTTAAATATGAATATTGTAGATTTAGGCGATATTCAAGATGAAGTCATTTTAGTGGCTTACGATTTAACCCCTTCTGAAACGGCACAATTAAATTTAGATAAAGTATTAGGCTTTATTACGGATATTGGCGGTCGTACCTCTCATACTTCGATTATGGCTCGTTCATTAGAGCTTCCTGCCATTGTGGGTACGAATAATGTTACTTCTTTAGTCAAAACCGGTGATTTCTTAATTTTAGATGCGATTAACAACGAAGTCCATTTAAACCCATCAGAAGAAAAAATTGCAGAATTTAAAGCCTTACAAGAGAAATTAAAGGCTGAAAAAGAAGAGTTAGCTAAATTAAAAGAATTACCGGCTCAAACATTAGACGGTCATAAAGTTGATGTGGCGGGTAACATCGGTACAATCCGTGATGTAGATGGTGTATTGCGTAACGGTGGCGAAGCGGTTGGTTTATATCGTACCGAATTTTTATTTATGGATCGTGCTCAACTGCCGGGTGAAGAAGAGCAATTCCAAGCTTACAAAGAAATTGTAGAAGCGATGGGCGATAAGATGGTGATTCTTCGTACTATGGATATTGGGGGCGATAAAGAATTACCGTACCTTGATTTACCAAAAGAAATGAACCCGTTCTTAGGCTGGCGTGCTGTGCGTATTGGTTTTACCCGTCGTGAAATTTTAGATACTCAATTACGTGCGGTATTGCGTGCCTCTGCCTTTGGTAATTTAGCGGTAATGTTCCCAATGATTATTTCGGTAGAGGAAATCCGCTTATTAAAATCAATCGTTGAAGAGTTAAAAGATCAATTACGTAATGAAGGTCATTCATTCGATGAAAATTTAAAACTCGGTATTATGGTGGAAACGCCATCAGCTGCGGTAAATGCTCGCCACCTGGCGAAAGAAGCTGATTTCTTTAGTATCGGTACAAACGATTTAACTCAATATACGCTTGCGGTAGATCGCGGTAATGAGATTATCGCTCACTTATATAATCCATTAAGCCCATCAGTATTAAACTTAATCAAGCAAGTGATTGATGCTTCACACGCAGAAGGTAAATGGACAGGTATGTGCGGCGAGCTGGCTGGCGATGTACGTGCAACGGCATTATTGCTTGGTATGGGCTTAGATGAGTTCAGTATGAGCGGTATTTCTGTGCCGCACGTGAAGAAACTCATTCGTTCAATTAATTTTGCCGATGCAAAAGCACTCGCTGATGAAGCCCTTGCTCAGCCAACGGCTGCGGATATTGAACGTTTAGTTGATGCGTTTTATCAAAAATTAAACTAATTTCAATTATTTAGCATACAAATACAAAATTCTCGTATAAAATATACGGGAATTCTGTAATATCTGAGGGAGATTTTAAGATGGGTTTATTTGATAAATTATTCGGTTCAAAACAAAAAGAGAGCCAAGAAATCAAAATTTATTCACCATTAACCGGTGAAATTGTCAATATCGAAGATGTACCAGATGTAGTTTTTTCTGAGAAAATCGTAGGCGACGGTGTGGCAATTCGTCCTGCTGGTGATACGATTGTTGCACCGGTAAATGGTACAATTGGTAAGATTTTTGAAACTAACCACGCATTTTCTATTGAATCAGAAGAAGGCGTTGAGTTATTCGTTCACTTTGGTATTGATACCGTTGAACTAAAAGGCGAAGGCTTCTCTCGTTTAGCTCAAGAAGGTCAAACTGTAAAAGTAGGCGACCCAATCATTAAATTTGATTTAGCCTTACTTGAAGGTAAAGCAAAATCTGTTTTAACACCGATCGTGATTTCAAATATGGACGAAATCAGCAACTTATCTAAATTAAACGGTCAAGTTGTTGCAGGTGAGAGCGTTGTTTTAACCTTAACAAAATAATGCTAAAATAATGAATAGAGCCACGATATTAAAAAATCGTGGCTTTTTTATTTGCTGAATATCAGATTTATGCAGATTATTTCTAGATAAAAAATAGGCTACAGGGTAAAATATGCCACAAATTTTGCGTAAAGGGTTTATTTTGAGTACAAAACAATAAATTACTTTACGCTTTTCTTTTCTAACTAATTGATATATCTATTATTTTTTAACTATGGCTAAATTACATATTACCACTTGGGGCTGCCAAATGAACGAGTACGACTCGTCTAAAATGGCGGATTTACTCAACTCTACACACGGTTTTGAGCTAACTGAAAATCCGGAAGATGCAGATGTTTTATTACTGAATACTTGTTCTATTCGTGAAAAAGCACAAGAAAAAGTATTCTCACAGCTTGGTCGTTGGAAAAACTGGAAAAAAGACAAACCAAACCTAATCATTGGTGTGGGTGGTTGTGTTGCTTCGCAAGAAGGGGAGCATATTCGTGATCGTGCTCCTTATGTTGATATTGTATTCGGACCACAAACCCTACACCGTTTACCTGAAATGATTAACCAAATTCGTGGCGGTAAAAGCTCAATTGTGGATATTTCTTTCCCGGAAATTGAGAAATTTGACCGCTTACCGGAGCCGAAAGCCGAAGGTCCAACTGCTTTCGTATCAATTATGGAAGGTTGTAACAAATACTGCTCATTCTGCGTTGTGCCTTACACGCGTGGTGAAGAGGTTTCACGCCCGGTAGATGATGTATTATTTGAAATTGCACAACTTGCTGCTCAAGGTGTGCGTGAAGTAAATTTACTCGGTCAAAACGTAAATGCTTATCGTGGTGAGACTTTCGATGGTGGCATTTGTACTTTTGCAGAATTGCTACGTTTAGTGGCGGCGATTGATGGTATTGACCGTTTACGTTATACCACCAGCCACCCAATTGAATTTAGCGATGATATTATTGAGGTTTACCGTGATACGCCTGAATTAGTCAGTTTCTTACACTTACCGATTCAAAGTGGCTCAGACCGAGTGTTGACGATGATGAAACGTAATCACACTGCATTAGAGTATAAAGCGATTATCCGCAAATTGCGTGAAGTTCGTCCTGAAATTCAAATCAGCTCAGACTTTATTGTCGGCTTCCCGGGTGAAACGGCAGAAGATTTTGAGCAAACAATGAAAATCATTGAGCAAGTGAACTTTGATATGAGCTTCAGCTTTATCTATTCGGCTCGTCCGGGTACACCGGCGGCAGATCTGCCTGATAATGTCTCAGAAGAGGAGAAAAAAGAGCGTTTATCACGTCTACAACAACGCATTAACCATCAAGCAATGCAGTTTAGCCGTGCAATGCTAGGTACTGAGCAACGTATTTTAGTAGAAGGTCCATCGAAAAAAGATTTAATGGAACTCACAGGACGTACAGAAACCAACCGTGTGGTGAATTTTGTGGGTACGCCGGATATGATTGGCAAATTTGTAGATGTGAAAATCACCGATGTTTATACCAACTCCCTGCGTGGCGAGGTAATCCGCACGGAAGAGGAAATGGGATTACGCGTGGTGGAATCAGCCGAAAGCGTGATTGCTCGCACTCGTAAAGAAGACGAGTTAGGTGTTGGCAAATACGTTGTCAATCTGTAAAAAAATTACGTTTTATGATCGCTTGTAGCTATAATACAAGCGGTCATTTTTTTAGATTTTTTTGCAATTTAAGGCATCTTAAAATGCAAAAAGTAAGTGAAATTGAACCGCTTACAATTTATAATAATTCATAGCTAAATCGTTTTAGCTAAAAGTTGAATGATATAAAGAGAAAAATTATGAGCAAGATTTGGGTAACAGGCGATGCCGTCGTAGATTTAATTCCAGATGGCGAAAATCACTATTTAAAATGTGCAGGCGGTGCACCGGCAAATGTGGCGGTAGGCGTTTCTCGTTTAGGCGTTGAAGCAGGTTTTATCGGGCGAGTGGGTAACGATCCGCTTGGTAAATTTATGCGTGAGGTGCTACAAGCTGAAAATGTTTCTGTCGAGAATATGATTTTAGATGACAATCATCGCACTTCAACCGTTGTAGTTGGCTTAGATAATGGCGAACGCAGTTTTACCTTTATGGTTAATCCAAGTGCAGACCAATTTTTAGAAATTGGCGATTTACCTGAATTTAGTCAAGGTGATTTCTTACATTGTTGCTCAATTGCCTTAATTAATGACCCATCACGCTCTACTACCATTGAAGCGATTTGCCGAGTAAAACAAGCAGGTGGTTATGTTTCATTTGATCCAAATTTGCGTGAATCCCTCTGGAAAAGCCTTGATGAAATGAAATCGGTAGTCAATTCAGTGGTTTCAATGGCAGATATTCTCAAATTTTCGGAAGAAGAGCTGACATTACTCACCGATACCGATTCTTTAGAAGAGGCGACCAAAGCAATTACGGCACAATATCCTGAAAAATTAATTATCATCACCTTAGGCAAAGATGGAGCAATTTACCACTTCAACGGTAAGAGCCAAATTGTGGCGGGTAAAGCATTAAAACCTGTTGATACCACAGGGGCTGGCGATGCTTTTGTCAGCGGATTATTAGCCGGTTTAGCCAACACGCCGGATTGGAAAGATGAAACCGCTCTAGTTGAGGTTATCCGCAAAGCAAATGCCTCCGGTGCGTTAGCCACCACCGCAAAAGGGGCGATGTCGGCTCTGCCGAATAAAGCAGAGTTGGACGCATTTTTGGCAGAATAGTTTTATTTTCCCCTCTCCCTGATTTTTCTTCTGAACGAAGAAAAATCTGTCCCTCTTCCACAAGGGGAGAGGGTAACTAAACAGGAAATCCCTATGCACATTTTCAATAACGGCAAATACAAAAGCCTACACGCTCAAAGCGAAGGCGAATTAAATACTCTTCGCCAAACCGTACTTTCTGATCTTAATTTCTACCCAACTTACCATCTTGCTCCTGAAACAGGCTTATTCAATGACCCAAACGGTTTACTTTTTGATGGCAAGAACTACCACATCTTTGCTCAATGGTTTCCTTACGGTGCATTGCACGGAATGAAGCATTGGCAACATTTTATGACCGAAGATTTTCAAACCTTTGAAAAAGGGGAGTTATTAATCCCCGATGAATTGTTTGAATCACACGGTTGCTATTCCGGTGGAGCGATTTTATGGCAAGGCAAAATCGTGGCTTTCTATACGGGTAACACCCGCCGCCCTTCTGATAACGCTCGAGTTCCACATCAAAATATTGCGATTTTTGATACTTCAGGCAAATTGCTTGAAAAACGTTGCATTATTGACCAAGCTCCTACAGGTTATACCGAACACGTGCGTGATCCGAAACCTTACATTACGGCGGAAGGAAAAATTCGTTTTGTACTTGGAGCTCAACGTGAAAATTTAACCGGTACGGCGTTAATTTATGAAATGAATGATCTAAATGATACACCTCGTTTAGTTGCCGAACTTGATGTGAATGGTTTTGATAATAGCAACGTGTTTATGTGGGAATGCCCGGATCTATTTAGGCTTGGTGGAAAAGATCTGTTTGTTTGGTCGCCACAGGGTAAACTGCGTGAAAGCCATCAATTTCAAAATAACTATCACGCCACTTATGCGGTGGGGCAGTTAAATGGTAATAGTCTCAATGCCGAGCATATTGAAGAATTAGATTACGGCTTCGATTTTTACGCACCACAAACGGTGGAAAATTCGGATCGCATTATGTTTGGCTGGGTAGGCTTACCGGATCTCACTTATCCAACCGACAAATACCAATGGCATTCAATGCTGACAATGCCTCGCAAACTTTCCTTACAAAACGGTAAAGTGGTGCAACAACCCATTGTGAATTTAGGCGAGCAACAAGCGGTCGAAATGTCAGAAAATGTTGCAATTGATGATTTAGATACTGCCTATTTGCAAATTTCGGTAGAAAATCAACCGCTTGTATTAGATTTTTTCAGCAATGAACAAGGGCAAAAGCTCACAATCCGTTTTGAAAACGGTGTATTTAGCTTAGATCGTAGCCAAAGTGAGCAAACAGAGTTAATGGAAAAGTTTGGTACGGTTCGTCATTGTAAAATCGAAAAATTAGACACGCTGGATATTTTCTTTGACCGCTCGGTAGTGGAAATTTTCCTCAATGGTGGCGAAAAAGTGCTGACCTCTCGTTTCTTTATCGCTAACCGTGAAAATAGCGTGAAAAGCTCTCGCCCTCTCCAAGCGAGAGTAGCAAAAGTAATACCAATTAGCGTAGAATAAAACAAAGTGGGCGGGAAAGCCCCAAAATGATAAAAAGGAGAAAGTGTGAAAAAACGCTTAACGCTAAGCGATATTGCAGAGCTAAGCGGTGTGTCTAAAACCACCGCAAGTATGATTTTAAACGGGCGGGGCAATGATTTTAGAATTAAACCTGAAACTTGCCAAAAAGTAAAAGAGATCGCCCAAAAACACGGCTATCGAGCCAATGTGTATGCAAAGTCCTTACAAGCTCAACGCACGAATGTTATTGGTTTGGTCATTCCTGATTTAACCAACTACGGCTTTGCTTTAACGTCCAAAACGCTGGAAAAATTATGCCGTGATAACGGGCTACAGCTTGTAATTGCTTGCTCTGACGACAGCTTTGAAGGTGAGAAAAAAGCGATAGAACGTTTGTTAGATAGGCAGGTAGATTTGCTCATCACCGCACCTACTCACCACGAGCCGAGCTACTATAAAAGTATTACTCAATATACCCCAATGTTACAGCTAGACCGTTATATTTCCGGGCTAGATGTGCCATCTATAACCAGTAATGATACCGAAACAATCAGTATGTTGGTGGAAAATATGGTTAGAGCTTATCAGCCAGCTGAATTTTTCTATTTGGGCGGTCAGCTCTCGCTCTCACCGAGCCAAAATCGTTTGAAAGGCTTTCGTGAAGGATTGATGCAGTCGCATTTGGATTTTGATGAAAATTGGCTGCTGCACAAAGATTATCAGCCTGAATCGGGTTATCAGATGTTTTCGCAGATTGTAGAAAAGTTAGGACGACTGCCTGAAGCAGTATTTACCGCCTCTTTTACTTTGCTTGAAGGGGTAATGCGTTATTTAACCGAGCATCGCCAAATGGATAAACTCTTAACCCAAGAACTCCATTTAGCTACTTTTGACGATCATCATTTATTGAATGCATTGCCGTTTCATATTCACTCGATAAAGCAAGATCATCAGCAGATCGCTGAGCAAACATTTGCCTTAATTCAGCAAAGATTAGCTCAAAAGAAAGTGGAAAGTGTGAAAGTGGATTGTGAAATTTTATGGCGGAAATCAATTTAAAAGGAAAGTTATGGCACATTTTTACGAATATTTAGAATTTAATAGCGATGAAGATCGTGAAAATCAGTTAGAAGTCTATATTGAGGTAAAACTAGAACCGGAAACCGAAGAGAAGCTGAAATCCATTGGCGTGCAAGGCGATTGGCTTGTGATGGCAGAACCGCATTGCCCCGATTGTGTCGAAGTAGTCGCTTATTTTCAACGAATGGCAAAGCTTAATCCAAACATCAAGGTTGAGTATATTTCTTGTAAAGAAGCCCAAGAAACAAAACAATTTAAGCACGATGAACAGCTACAAGCGGTCATTTCTGAGCAAAAAATTCCCACGATTTTTGATGTGAGTAGCAGCAAGATTAAGATGGTATTATCGGAATTTCCCCAATTTTTAAAAGATAAAATTGAAGAGCAGCCAGA
Source organism: Mannheimia sp. (assembly GCF_056854775.1). Lineage (NCBI taxonomy): Bacteria > Pseudomonadati > Pseudomonadota > Gammaproteobacteria > Pasteurellales > Pasteurellaceae > Mannheimia > Mannheimia sp. Next base: position 6,937 of record NZ_JBXGGI010000081.1, on the reverse strand, counting down.
GCAATCCGATCAATTAATTGCTGATTTCCGAATGGGTAAATTAGGGAAAGAGGTTGAGAAAGAATTGTTGGCGGTTTTAACGAAAGTTAAATAATTCCCTAAATTCCCCTAACCATAATTGCAGAACCTACCTAATTTCTGTATAATCTGCAATCTTTTTATGAATAAAAATGAATATATCTTTGGAGTAAATTTATGGCTCGTGTAACCGTACAAGAAGCAGCGGAGAAAATTGGCAACCGTTTTGATTTAATCTTAATTGCCGCACGTCGTGCAAGACAATTACAACTTCACACGCGTGAGCCACTTGTGCCTGAAGAAAATGATAAACCAACCGTTATCGCATTGCGTGAAATTGAAGAAGGTTTAATTACCACTGATATTATGGATCAGTTAGAAAACCATGAGTCTATTAAACAAGAAGCGGCAGAGCAAGAAGCGATTTCGTTTTTAACTGAAATGAGCAACGAAGCGTAATTTTATTTTTCGTCAAGAGAGAATGGGCAATTGGGTCTGCAAGCGGTAGGATTTTCCTAAAAATTTGCAAATTCGTTGTCCATTTTTATTTCTGTTGAGGTATAACGTGTATCTTTTTGAACCTTTAGATCGAATTATTCAGGGCTATTTGCCGAGTGAGCAAATCGAACGTGTTAAACGTGCCTATGTGATTGCACGCGATGCTCACGAGGGGCAAACACGCTCAAGCGGAGAGCCTTACATCACCCACCCTGTTGCGGTGGCTTCTATCATTGCTGAGATGAAATTAGATCACGAAGCCGTGATTGCCGCCCTCCTACACGATGTGATTGAAGATACACCTTACACCGAAGAAGAGCTTGCCGCTGAATTTGGACAGAGCGTTGCCGATATTGTGCAGGGCGTTTCTAAGCTTGATAAGTTAAAATTCCGCACCCGTCAAGAAGCGGAAGTGGCAAATTTCCGCAAAATGATTTTGGCGATGACGAAAGATATTCGTGTTGTTTTGATAAAACTTGCCGACCGTACTCACAATATGCGAACCTTAGGTTCACTTCGCCCCGACAAACGCCGCCGTATTGCAAAAGAAACATTGGAAATTTACAGCCCGTTAGCCCATCGTTTAGGTATTGAGCATATTAAAAATGAGCTAGAAGATCTAGGCTTTGAGGCAATGCACCCGCAACGTTATCGCGTATTAAAAATGGCAATTGCGAGTGCCAGAGGTCATCGTAAAGAGCTTATTCAACGCATTGCAGATGATATTAAGGGGCGTTTAGAGGATGTGAAAATTGAAGCTCGAGTTTATGGGCGTGAAAAGCATCTCTATTCGATTTATCAAAAAATGCGCCAGAAAGATCAGCATTTTCATTCCATTTTAGATATTTACGCTTTCCGTGTGGTAGTTGGGAATGTGGATAATTGCTATCGCGTATTGGGGCAGATGCATGCATTATATAAACCTCGTCCGAAGCGTGTGAAAGATTATATTGCAGTGCCGAAACCAAATGGCTATCAATCATTACATACTTCAATGATTGGCCCACACGGTGTGCCGGTTGAGGTGCAAATTCGTACCGAAGATATGGATAAAATGGCGGATATGGGAGTTACTGCTCATTGGCGCTATAAAGAGGGCGAAAGTCCGCACAATACCACTATGCAGTTGAAAGCACAGCAGTGGTTACAAAGTATTGTTGAATTGCAAAACAGTGCGGGCAACTCAGCAGAGTTTATTGATAGCGTGAAATCTGATCTTTTCTCGGATGATATTTTCGTCTTTACCCCGAAAGGACGTATTGTGGAACTGCCTGCGAATGCAACAGCGATTGATTTTGCCTACGCCGTTCACTCAGGTATTGGTGATCGTTGTGTTGGTGCACTTGTAGATCGCAATCCATATCCACTTACTGAGCCTTTACGAACAGGACAGACGATTGAAATTATTACCGAGCAAGGCAAACGACCGAAAGCTTCTTGGCTGAACTTTGTGGTAACGGGTAAGGCTCGTGCAAAAATTCGCCAGTTCCTTAAAAATCAAGAACACGATGAAGCCATTGAATTAGGCAAACGCCAGTTAATTCGTGTGATGAATTTGAATTCTATTGATGAACTCAAGCCAGAAATCATTCAGCCTGTATTAGATGAGTTGCGTTTAGCCACCTTTGATGATTTGCTGTCTGAAATCGGGCTAGGTAATCAGATGAGCAGCGTGATCGCTCAACGCTTATCGGGTGAAACATTACAAATTGATACTGATGGTAACCCGGAAAATAATCAACCAATAAAAATTGAAGGTATTGAAAATCATCTTATCAGTTTTGCGAAATGCTGTTTACCGATACCGGGTGATGACATTATTGCTTACGTTAGTTCAGGCAAAGGCTTGGTTATTCATAATACTTGTTGTGCAAATGTGAAAGATTACGCTATCGATCAAAGCCATTATCTTCCTGTAATGTGGGAAGTTGCGAAAGAGAAAGCCATCAAGTTTGAAACTGAAATCGTGTTAGATATTATGAATGAACCGGGTGTGTTGGCAGCCATTACTTCAACTTTTGCGAAGATGGACAGTAATATCGGCAGCATTCATAGTGAAGCAAGAGAGGGCAATGTCTATCAAGTGATATTCCAAATCTCCGTTATCGACAAAGCTCATTTTGAGGCGATTTTACGCAAACTTTCCAGCATTAATGGTGTGGTAAAAGTTGCTCGTAAATAGGTAATAAGCTAAGTAACAAGCGGTTAAATTTTCATAAAATTTAACCGCTTGTATTTTATTTCTTACATTTTTGCTTCAATCAATTTCACTAAAGCTCTAATGTGATCACCGTTTGCATTTAATGCAGGAATGTAACGATAAGATTCTCCACCCGCGTGTTCAAAGTTCTCACGGTTTTCTTCTGCAATTTCTTCCAAGGTTTCTAAACAGTCCGCCGAAAAGCCCGGACAAACTACGGCTACTTTTTTCACCCCTTTTTTTGGAAAGCCTTCAAGCGTTTCATCGGTGTAAGGCTGTAACCATTCTTCATCGCCAAAACGTGATTGGAAAGATAAAAGCCATTTATGCTTTGGTAAACCTAATTTTTCTGCCACTAATTCAGCGGTTTCATAGCAATGTCTTGAGTAAAAATCACCTTCATCTTCATAACGTTTTGGAATACCGTGAAAGGAGAAAAGTAACAGCTCATCTTGTTTCACATCAATAGAGTTAGCCAATGCTTGAATATAAAGCGGATCGTTATGATAGCTATGAATAAAATCAAACGGTACAATCTTACGCTGAGCTTTTAAACCGTTTGCGAAAGCATCAAACACCGAAGCAGTTGTGGTACTGCTATATTGTGGATAAAGCGGTAGCACGATAATTCGTTCAACGCCTTGCTTGATTAGGCTGTCTGTTGCACTTTCAATACTTGGATTGCCATAAGACATTCCCAATTCCACCACTACATTTTTACCTTTTGCATCAAAATAACGTTGAACGGAACGTTGTTGCTCACGAGAAATAACCAATAACGGCGAGCCTTCTTCACTCCAAACCGATTGGTATAATTTCGCTACTTTTGGCGAGCGTTTTGGTAACACGATAAAATTTAAAATTGCCTGCCATTTCACTTTGGGTAAGTCGATAACACGAGGATCGCTTAAAAATTGCTTTAAATAACGCTTAACGGCAGGGGCTGTAGGCTCATCTGGCGTGCCTAAATTGGCTAACAAAATACCGATTTTTTGCTGGTTCATAGTATATTCCCAAAATTTATAACTAAATGAGTATGAAGCGATTATGCCATAAAGAAATATAAATTTCTGCGATTATTACAAGCGGTCGTATTTTTCAAAAACTTTGCAAACAATCTGATTTGTACTTAGATTGATTCTTGCTTTTTGTTTTGTTTGCCTGTAGAATTGCAACTCTTTTTTATGGTCCTTGTTTGGCAGAAACATTTTGTATGCCAACTTTTTAAATATATTTAGGTAGATAAGCAATGAAACGTACATTTCAACCATCAGTATTAAAACGTGCTCGTACACACGGTTTCCGTGCTCGTATGGCTACTAAAAACGGTCGTCAAGTATTAGCACGTCGTCGTGCTAAAGGTCGTAAATCTTTATCTGCATAATTGCAGAACTCAGCCAAAACACCTTTCTAATTAAGTGTGAAGAAGCTAAATTTTTCTCGGGAGCTGCGTTTGTTAGCTCCCGTTCAATTTAAAGCGGTGTTTGAAGAACCTCTTCGAGCCAGCACCCCTCAAATGACCCTTCTTGCGAGAGAGAATACATTAGATAATCCTCGTCTAGGTTTAACTGTTGCTAAAAAACATCTAAAACGAGCTCACGATCGCAATCGTATTAAACGCATTGTAAGAGAAAGTTTTCGCTTACAACAGCACGAATTACCCAATTTTGATTTTGTATTTGTGGCAAAAGGCGGAATTGGCAAATTAGACAACGCAACGCTTTTCGAGACACTGGAAAAACTATGGGCAAGGCACATCCGTCTGAGCAAAAAGCCTGCTCAGAGCAATCAATAAGCGAGCCAAAACGCATCAGTTTATTGGCAAGATTACTCTTGCTGCCTATCTATTTCTATCGCTATGCAATCAGCCCATTGATTGGACCTCGCTGCCGATTTTACCCGACTTGCTCAACTTATGCCGTTGAAGCAATTAAAATTCACGGAGCAATCAACGGCGGGTATCTCGCTTTTAAACGGATTTTACGTTGTAACCCGATGAGTGAAGGAGGGGAAGATCCTGTTCCGCCTTGCTGTTGCCAATGTCAAAGCAACAAAAAACAGCCTAAATAATTGCTATTTAGGCGGTTTTCGTTTGATACAAGCGGTCAAATTTAGCGGTTTTTTTACTAGATACTAAAAGAAGAGCCGCAACCACAAGTTGAACTCGCATTTGGATTAGTAACCACAAAGCGAGAACCATCTAACCCTTCGGTATAATCTACCGTACCACCGATTAGATATTGTAAGCTCATAGGATCAACCACCAAGCCTACATTCTGGTTTTCAATAGTGAGATCACCGTCATTTACCTGATCATCAAAGGTAAACCCATACTGAAACCCACTACAGCCCCCACCCGTAATATAAACACGCAAGCGAAGATTTGGGTTATCTTCGCCTTCAATTAAGGCTTTCACTTTACGAGCTGCTGCGTCAGTAAAGATTAAAGGAATTTGGATATCGCTCATTTTTTGTTTTAGATCAAGGTTTTGTATATTTAGGTATTATCTAACAATCAATGATTTATAGCAATAAGTAAAGTATGTTAAAAGTAAAGTGCTTTTTATTAAAATCTAGTATAATAACTTCATAGGAAAGATGATTATGAAAACTATAGAAAGTACTTTAATTGGGAAGTTTGTGTATCTAGGTGGAATTCTGTATGAAATTACTTCTGGAAACATAGGAGTAGATACAATTTCCTTAAAGAATGTGATGACAGGGAATTATGCTCGCCATAGAAATGGTGATATTGAGAACCACTGTTTAAGTAATGATGAGATTTTTTTATTTGACTCTTCTTTTTATGTGGAAGATAGTGATGATTCTGTAATCTTATACTGTAGCAATGTGGGGTTAGAATCACATTGTATTGTAGATCTTGATGGTCGCTTGTCTATAATTGATAAATGTATTTGTCTCGAGCAGAGTTTATCACACTCTTTTAGAGTTTTAGATTCAGATAGCATTCCTGTCAAGCAGCACGCTTTTCCACAGGATGAAAAACTTAAAGTTGTTGTATTTGGTTCTTCATCTAGTGAGGTTTTTGATTATATTTTTGGCGATAATCCTGATTATTTTCCCTTTTGGGCATCCGGTTGGTCTACAAGAGGTCTAAAGAATACAGAGAAGCATATTAAGCCATATAGAGTATATTTAGAAAATATATCGTCTGATAGTATTATTTTATTGCATTTTGGTTCTGTAGATATAGATTTTAACTTAGCTTTTAAAGCTGAAACATCGGGATTTTATCATACGGATCTCTTTATAAAAGAGATGGTTGATGGAATACTTAAATTTAGAAAATATTTATACGATGAGTTTGGTATTAGTAACATTTATGCTGTTTTTTCTGCACCTACAATTGAGCTGACGCCAGAATATTATAAAGAATATTTTAGATTTGATCAGTTGCCAGTTAAAATGAGATCTAAAATGTTATGGGATTTTGCTATTACTTTGGCATCTCAGATGCCGGTAGTAAATTGTTTGCCTGATTTAGTAAAATCTATTGATGATCCTGTTTGCGATAATAAATATGTTAGAGAACGTCCAGATCATCATATTGATTTCGTTAAAATACAGGATGTCGTCTATAATAAAATTAAGAAGGTTCCTAATATGTTACCTAGAAGATATAGTAAACATATAAAACTTTACGAGCATCTTATTTACGATGTATATGATGCTGTTCATTTGAATAAACCTAGACCTAGAACTTGTAGATAATATGATTAGTAAATTTATAGATAAATTAAATCGATTTTTTGCATTTGATGAGTTGTTAAAACAACTTGTTATTAGAGATATTAAGCTGAAATATCGGAGAAGTTATTTGGGTTATCTCTGGAGTGTTTTAAATCCTTTAATAATGATGATAGTGTTGGTTACAATATTTTCTAATTTATTTAGTAGATTTGATATCCCAAATTACCCTTTATATATTATTTCTGGTCAGATTATATTTTCTTTAATGACAGAAGCTACTAATATGTCTGTAGGTGCAATAATTAGTAATGCTCACTTAATTAAGAAAACATATGTTCCTAAGTATATTTTTACTTTTTCTAAAGCAGGTAGTTCATTAGTAAATACCCTTTTTTCATTGGGAGCTCTACTTTTAGTGATGATGATTACTGGAAGTGGGTTTTCTTGGTATCTATTATTAATTCCTATCGTCCTGCTTCAAGTTTTTATTTTTAGCTTAGGGCTAAGTAT
>NZ_JBXGGI010000080.1:0-8013 GCF_056854775.1 Mannheimia sp. | reverse complement strand
CGTGGCTTGGAGGTCGAGGCGTGGGCTTGATGGGCAATCAACCTGTTTTAGTAACAGGCTTACTCATCGGCACGATTATTGGCGTTGCATTATTTAAGGGAGTCCCCGTTGGTCCACTCATCGCGGCAGGCATTTTATCGTTGATTATTGGGAAAGCATAGCAGGAAGCGTAATGAAAAAGAATTTGCGAAAAAATGAAGAAAATCAACCGTTTGTAAAACTGGAAAATATCACAACGAGCGATTTTCGTCGCCTACTTGGCAGATTAAAAGGAGCAGAAAATATTAAAAATGAAGCTAACAAGCGGTCAGTTTTAGACGAAATTTTGCAAGATCTAACCGCTTGCCAAGCTCGCTTTTTTATCCGCCAAACCCACGCCCAAAATCTAAAAATTGACTATCCGGATCTGCCTGTTTCCGCTCGCCGTGAGGAAATTTTAAAGCTGATTGCTGAAAATCAAGTGGTCGTAATTGCTGGTGAAACCGGTTCGGGTAAAACCACCCAATTACCGAAAATGTGTTTGGAACTCGGACGAGGCGTAAAAGGATTAATCGGACATACTCAACCCCGCAGAATTGCAGCTCGATCTGTGGCAACCCGTATTGCTGAAGAGCTGAAATCAGAGCTGGGCGAGACTGTCGGTTACAAAGTCCGTTTTAACGATCAAGTAAGTGAAAACAGCTTAGTTAAACTGATGACAGACGGTATTTTACTGGCTGAAATTCAGCACGACCGATATCTTAATCAATATGATACGCTGATTATCGACGAAGCCCACGAACGTTCGCTGAACAACGATTTCATCTTGGGCTATTTAAAACAAATTCTGCATAAACGCCCTGATCTGAAAGTAATCATTACCTCAGCCACCATTGATGTAGAACGCTTTTCCAAACATTTTAACAATGCCCCTATTATTGAAGTGTCTGGGCGAACCTTCCCTGTTGAAGTTCGCTACCGACCAATTGTAGAAGAAGAGGAGCAAGACCAATTACAAGGTATTTTAAATGCCGTTGATGAGCTACAATCTGAAGGAAGAGGCGATATTCTGATTTTTATGAACGGCGAACGGGAAATCCGTGATACCGCCGAAGCTCTACAAAAGCAAGAGCTCCGCCATACCGAAATTCTGCCACTTTACGCTCGCTTATCAGCTACGGAGCAACAACGAATTTTCCAGCCGAGTGGTGGGTTAAACCGCATTATTTTAGCCACTAATGTAGCGGAAACCTCACTGACAATCCCGAATATTAAATATGTAATCGACACCGGCACGGCTCGTATTTCCCGCTACAGCTATCGCACCAAAGTACAACGCTTACCGATTGAACCGATTTCCCAAGCCTCTGCTAATCAGCGAAAAGGGCGTTGTGGGCGTATTTCGGAAGGGATCTGCATCCGTCTCTATTCAGAAGAGGATTTCAACGCTCGTCCGCAATTTACCGATCCGGAAATTTTACGAACCAACCTCGCGTCTGTCATTTTGCAAATGACCTCGCTCGGGCTGAGTGATATTGCATCTTTCCCATTTGTCGATGCACCTGATAGCCGTCAAATTCAAGATGGGATTAGGTTGTTGGAAGAGTTGCAAGCAATTATTCCTAACCGAAACGGAGCTCGCCTGTCTACACATAAATTGACACTAATCGGTAAACAGCTCGCTCAACTACCTGTCGATCCTCGTTTAGGCAGAATGATTATTGAGGCATCGAAAAACGGTTCATTGCACGAAGTAATGATGATCGTTTCCGCTCTCTCTATCCAAGATCCGAGAGAACGCCCACAGGAGAAACAACAGTCCGCAGACGATAAACATCGCCGCTTTGCCGATAAAGAGAGCGATTTCTTGGCATTTGTGAACCTTTGGCATTTCATTCAAACGCAACAAAAAGAGTTATCGAAAAATCAATTCCGCAATCTCTGCCGTAAGGATTATTTAAACTATAATCGTGTGCGGGAATGGCAGGATATTTACCACCAACTCCGTCTAGCCGTGCGTGAAATGGGGCTAAAAATTAACAGTGAAGCTGCCACTTATCAGCCGATTCATACTGCCCTTCTCACAGGGCTACTCTCGCATATCGGTTTGAAAGATAATGAGAAAATGCACTATTTAGGGGCAAGAAATGCTCACTTCTTCATTTTCCCGAACTCCGTGCTTTTCAAAAAGCAGCCGAAATGGGTAATGGCAGCAGAACTGGTAGAAACCACCAAACTTTGGGGACGAATGGTTGCTCGCATTGAGCCGGAATGGATTGAGCCATTGGCAGTACATTTAACCAAATCCAGTTACAGCGAACCACACTGGGCGAAGTCCAAAGGAGCGGTGATGGCATCTGAAAAAGTGTCGCTATTTGGCATTCCGATTGTAACAAATCGCCCTGTTAATTATGGCTCAATTGACCCAAGCATCAGCCGTGAAATTTTTATCCGCTCAGCACTGGTGGAAGGTGAATGGCATAATAATTACAAATTTTTCAAAGAAAACAACCGCTTGATCCGCGAAGTAGAGGCAATGGAGCATAAATCTCGCCGCCGTGATATTTTAGTGGACGAGCAGGTACTGTTCGAATTTTACGATCAACGAATAGGTACAGAGGTAGTGTCTGCCAAACACTTTGATACTTGGTGGAAAAAGGCTTCGAAAAGCGATCCTGAGCTACTGAACTTTGAAAAATCGTTCTTGATTAACGACAATGCTAACTTGGCGAGCGAGTTGGATTTCCCGAATTTCTGGTATCAAGATAATCTTAAATTAAAACTTAGCTATCAATTTGAGGTGGGTAAAGATCACGATGGCGTAACGGTGCATATTCCATTGCCATTACTCAACCAAGTCGAGCCTGATGGTTTCGACTGGCAAATTCCGGGGCTTCGCCACGAGTTAATCGTTTCTTTGATCAAAAGTCTACCAAAGTCATTACGCCGCAACTTTGTGCCAGCTCCTAACTATGCTGATGCCTTTTTAGGGCGAGTTGAGCCGTTTAAAAAACCATTATTGGAAAGTTTAAGCTATGAGCTTCGTCGAATGACCGGCGTATTGGTTGAGGCTGAACAGTGGGACATCAGCCAACTACCGCCGCATTTGCGAATGACCTTCCGTGTGGTAGACGACAAAGGCAAAAAATTACAAGAGAGCGAGAATTTAGACGAGCTGAAATTTGCTCTCAAAGATGAAGTGCAGAATACGCTTTCAAATATCGCTGATGACGGCATTGAGCAAAGCGGTGTGCATATTTGGAATTTTGCCGAGTTACCGCAATTCTACGAACAGAAGAAAGCCCATTTCAGTGTGAAAGCCTACCCTGCGATTGTCGATGAACAGAGTGCAGTGGGCGTGAAACTATTTGAAACGGAATTTGAACAGGCTCGGGCAATGCAGGCTGGTTTACGCCGTTTATTGTTGCTCAATGTGCCTTCACCAATCAAATATCTACACGAAAAACTACCGAATAAAGCTAAGCTCGGCTTATATTTTGCCCCATTCGGCAAAGTGATAGAACTGATTGACGACTGTATCGCCTGTGCAGTGGATAAGTTGATTGGGGAATTCGGCGGTTTTGTATGGACTGAGGAGAAATTCAACGAACTGCACGAATATGTACGAGCAAATCTTAATGATACTACTGTTGAGATTGCAAAACAGGTTGAAAAATGTTTAACGTTGGCGTATGAGCTGAATAAACGCCTAAAAGGCAAATTGGATTTCACAATGGCATTTGCGTTAAGTGATATTAAAGCCCAAATTGATGGATTGATTTATCCGGAATTTGTAACCAAAACCGGCTATCAAAGGTTAAGCGATTTACACCGCTATTTAACCGCCATTGAACGCCGTTTAGATAAACTGGTAGTTGATAGCAATACTGACCGAGCCAAAATGTTACGCGTCGAACAAGTCCAAGAAGCCTATAAGCAACTTTTAAGCAAACTGCCAAAATCTAAGCCAATGCCTGATGAAGTGCAGGAAATTCGATATATGATCGAGGAACTACGGGTCAGCCTATTTGCTCAACAGCTTGGTACAAAGTATCCGATTTCTGATAAGAGAATTTTAAATACAATTAATGATCTAAAAAAATAACTATCAGCCTTACTATTTGCTAGAAGGAGGAATATGCAAATTGCATATTCCTCCTTTTTATATTCTAAAAGAAAGCAAGCTTGCTACATTTAATCTATTATTTTCAATAAAAACAAAAAATATGCTAAATAATTAATACAATATTTTTGATCCTTATCAATAATATATGATAATTATTTGCAATAATATTTTATAGGTCTAAAATACCCTTCCTAAAATTAAGGAGATAATAAAATGCTTAAAACAAAACCCTATTTTCATAAAAGTTTGATTGCTATCAGTTTATCTAGTTTTTTATCTGTGGCTTATGCACAGCAGCAACAAATAAATAATCCTCATTCTCTTGTTAATTTATCTGAGCAAATAAGTGCAAAATATAGTGGGAAAAACGTCAAGTTAGGGGTATTAGACGGTGGATTTATAGTTAAGCACCCATTTTCCGGTAAAAGAATTACGCCATTAAAATTCCAATTAACCACACCAGAAGGCGAATTACGCACCTATGATCCAACTTACCCTCAGCTTGAAGTTACTAAAACGGAAAAAGAGGGGCAACCAGCACTACAAATAGGGTACGAAGTGCACGGTGCAAGTGTTACTGGCGTGATATCAGCAAAATCAGATGAAAAACTTGGATTTAAAGGAGGTATTGCTAAAGATGCAGATGTTTACATTTCTACCAATACACGTAAACGAAGTCTAGAAGAACTTTTGGCAGAAGCTAAAAAAGAGCAAGAAGGTGAAGAACAGGATGAAAAAGAACCTAGTTTAAGTGAATTAGCCGAATCTGACTTATTAATTGGTACCGATAAAGATATGGTATTTGAACGTTCAGAATGGGCAACTGCATTAAATAAACTTATTGATAAAAAACTTTTTGCTATTAACAACAGTTGGAATATTGATCCTGTCAGTGATGATATCAAGGTAATTGATAAATTTTATCAACCCGTAAAGAAATCTACAGATCACCCTCTAATTCAAGCATTAATGAATGCAAAAGAGAAAGATGCACTACTTGTGTTCGCAACAGGTAATGAAAAGAAAAAACAACCTGGTGTAATGGCGATGATGCCACGCTATTTCCCAGAATTAGAACGTATATATCTTGCAGTTGCTGCTGTTGATAATAAGAAAAAAATTACTGAATATTCTAATCACTGTGGTGTGAGTAAAAACTGGTGTTTGACTGCACCGGGAGATTTGCACGCCCTAAATGCAACACCTGATGAAAATAAAAAACCAATATATAGCCTTCTAGCATCTAACGGCACATCTATTGCTGCTCCCGTTGTTACAGGAGCATTGGCAATAGTGAAGGAAAGATTTGATTATCTTACCCCTTCACAAATTCGTGATACTGTACTCACTACATCAACCGACTTAGGGGAAAAAGGTGTTGATAGTGTATATGGTTGGGGGCTTCTAAATGTAGAAAACGCACTTAGTGGACCTATGCAATTTTTAAGTGATGAAGCAGTTAATGCTTCCCGAGATGATCGTTGGACAAATAATTTCTCTAGCCGATTTAAATTTACAAAAACAGGAAATAAATCCTTAAGTCTTGATGGTAATAATACCTTTACAGATCTTTCTGTTGAAAAAGGTGAGCTAGACTTAAATGGTAAAACAACCGCGAATAAAATCACTAATAATGCAACTTTAGGTGTAAATCATACCACTATCAAACAAAGTTATACTTCATCTAATGATAGCCAATTAACTGTTTTAGGAAAGATTGGGGTAGTTGCTCAAGGGCAAACAACGGTTCAATTAGCAGGCTCTCTTAAAATTGATGATCGGTTAACAGAAATAGCAAAGGCGGGAGACATCTCTGCTAATGTACTACAACTAAAAGACAACTCTTCTTATCAAGGAGGTTTTGATCATCTGTCTGAAAATACGAATTTAACTGCTCGCGGTTTAAGGCAGGATCTTTATTTTAATAACAAAGGCATTGTTGCAAAAGTAAACAGCAATAAGCCAATTACAGATAAATATACCGATGCAAACGGGCAGACAGGATTACATTTGCTAAATAATTTAAGAAATAGCCCGCTTGCTTATCGTCGCGGTTTTTATAATGATTGGCTTCAAGGTGCATTAGAACATAATAAGTTAGATGATCTTCATTATGCTGTATCTAACCATATTTACGCTGAAAGCATTGAGCTACTGCGTAGCCAAAATGCAAAAGGTTTAGAACAAGCTCAACATAATCTTTTTATAGCGTATCATTCTCCGCTAAAAACCAATGTATGGACAGGACACCTACATCAAAAACAGTCATCTAATGATAAGAATAATATGGAGATCAAGCAACATCAGTCCCTATTAGGTGTAAGCCATAAATTAAATGATAAAGCATTATTAACCGTACAGTTCTCCCAACAAAAAGATAAGCTAAATAAACTATATGCAGAATCAGAATTGAAGCAAACTACACTAAATCTTGGCTTACGTTATGATTTAGCAGATCGTTGGTTCAGTGAAACAGCGATACAATTTGGGCGTCAAAAATATCGACAAACTCGCCAATTTAAAAATGAGCAGTTAGGAAAAGCAGATAATAGAGGTTCAAGTGTTGGTGGAGAAATTCGACTTGGTTATCAATTTATACCAAATCAATGGATTATTGAACCAAGCCTTGGGTTACAATTGACACAAACTAAAATGAACAACTTGAATGAAACTGGTGTATTAGCCTCTCGTACAAAATCTATTCGCTACAATGACGTGAATGTTGTACCAAGTGTAAAATTACAACGCAAATTCCAATTTGATAATGGGAGTATTTCTCCATATATTGGCTTAAGTTATCTCCACAGATTAAATGGGAAAACCACCAATATTAATAGCCAAATTGCAGACTATACTCTTCATAGTCAAGCGAAGATTAAACGTTCAAACTACTTAAATAGTGAAATTGGAGCGAAATTACAATATAAAAATTGGTTTGCCTCCGCTAATTTGAGCTATGATCGTTTTAAATCTACTCACAATTTAGGCTGTAATGCATACATCAGATTAAATTTCTAAATCTCACTTAAAATATTTGGCATATCACAGTATATGCCAAATATTTCTTCCTGAATTTATCTAAAACTCTAGAAAACAATAACACTTAATTGTCAATATTATATGGAAAGCACTTTTAACACCCCTACATTTATTGAATTATTTCCAAACGAGAAAAGATTTACAAAGCTATTAAGAGAATATTTACGTTATCATCTGCATAAGATATGGTGTTCTTCTCAATGCTATGAGTTAAATAATTACCTTACTAATAATCCTTTATGGGCGGAATTATTCAAACAAAATTTATATCGCTTTAATACGTTACTCGAAACCTATTGTGATAAGAAATTCAATAAGAAAGAACGATTAAATGCAATTATCACTCACTTTAATTGTGCAGAAAAATTATTTGGAGCTGCTTATTGTAATCAGTTAGTAAAAGATAGAGAAATATGTTTAATTAAACTAAGTGATGAATTAAGCCTCTACCTTAGTATTAACCAAATAGATCCACAAGAAGGTTTTTTCTCACTCAATATTCAAAACAACGAAAAAGAACATATTTATGATGCCTCTTTTACCCTTTTAAGTAAAAATCAGTTATTGATTTCATCTATTCAAGGACCCAATGCTGAACTCTCTCAGTTATTAATTAAATCTGCAACTAAACAATTATATGGTGTTCGTCCAATGTTTATGTTAGTAAATATATTTAAGCTAATAGCTCAATATTTTAATTTAGAACCTTTAGGTATTCATCATAAAAACCAAGCAAAATATCGTTGGAATGATCACTCTAAATTATTATTTAATTACAATCTATTTTGGCAAGAAAATGGAGGGACATTAAATTCTAATAATTATTGGCGATTACCTATCATACTTGAGAAAAAAGAACTAAGCACAAT
>NZ_JBXGGI010000079.1:0-4112 GCF_056854775.1 Mannheimia sp. | reverse complement strand
CTATTTAGACTTTAAAGGCAAGCAATTACTTTATAAAACCATCTCTTTTGTTTGGGCATTACCTTCACTCGTCATTATCTTTGCGGTCATTGGTGTATTTGGCAACTCAGGCTGGCTGGCACAATTTTTTCACTCTATAGGCTTGGAATGGCAATTTAATTTATATGGTTTACACGGCATTATTATTGCTCACAGCTTATTCAACATTCCTTTTGTGATGAAATATTACATCAGCGGATTAAACCTTATCCCAAGTAGCCGTTTCCAACTTGCCTCTCAATTAAATGTAAAGGGCTGGAATTTCATCAATATTGTAGAAATACCTGTTATCAAAACGCTGTTTCCTTATATTTTTATGACAGTATTTCTCGTTTGCTTTACCAGCTTTCCGATAGTATTAATGCTCGGTGGCAGCCCGAAATACAGCACGCTTGAAGTGGCTATTTATCAAGCGGTTACTTTTGAGTTTGATTTTGCAAAAGCGATTATCTTAATCGCGGTACAATTTGTTGTAGGTATCGGCTTACAATTTGTGATGAGCCGAATGTCTACTTCAGCATTGAAGCAACTGAAACAACAACCTAACCGAGTAGAGATTTGGAAGCCAAAGCCCACTGGTGTAGCAAAATTGCTTTTACAAGCGGTCATTTTTTTGCAAAGTTTTGCAATAATTCTACCGCTTGTAAGCGTGGTTTGGGCTGGCATTAGTGTGTCAAAACTCAGTGAACGATTGCTCAATCCGGCATTATGGAAAGCGGCACAGTTCTCTTTGGTTTTAAGCCTGATTGCCTCTTTTGTCGTGATTGGAGTGAGTTATCTTATTGCCTTAGAAGCCCGCCAACTACTTTATAAAAAAGCCAAAATCGCCCACAGCATTTTAGGCAGTGTAGCAATTTATCCGTTAGTGCTCCCCATCTTTTTGTTATCCGTTGGTTTATTTATTTTACTGATGAATCAAAATCTCTCCCCAGCGGAGTTGTTAGTTTTAGTTGGTGTATGCAATGGCTTAACGTTGCTCCCTTTTATCTACCCGATGCTCTTTTCTGCGATGTGGAATAGTTTAACAAGCCACGATAAACTGGCTCACAGCTTAGGGCTAACAGGCTTTCAACGCTGGTGGATTGTGGAAAAAACACAGCTAATTCGACCGCTTGCAACCGCCTTTGCATTAGCATTCTCTTCAAGTTTAGGCAGTTTCACCGTGATTGCCTTTTTTGGCAACCGTGATTTTAGTTCACTACCCTACTTGCTCTATCAACAACTCGGAAACTACAGAACCGAAGATGCCGCCGTTACTGCATTAATGCTAATGTTATTCGCCTTGCTGCCGTTTTTATGTATAAAGGACAAAATATGATAGAACTTGATCTTCACTTTACTTATGAACAGATGAAAATGCACTTTCAACTTTCCGCTCATAAAGGCGAACGCATTGCGGTAGTTGGTGAAAGCGGTGCGGGTAAAAGTACATTGCTCAACCTAATTGCCGGATTTGAAAAAGCTGAAAAAGGCGAATTGTTCTTAAATCAAGAAAATCATACTCACACTGAAGTAGCACAACGCCCCGTTTCTATGTTATTCCAAGACAACAATATTTTTCCACATTTAACCGTAGAGCAAAATATTGGGTTAGCCCTTGTGCCAAGCCTCTCACTTAATGAAGAGCAGAAATTGCAAGTCAAACAAATTGCCCGTCAAATGGGGATTGAGGAATTTTTACACCGACAAGCTGATCAACTTTCAGGCGGACAAAAGCAACGTGTTGCACTTGCTCGCACACTCTTGCGTGATAAACCGATTTTATTGTTGGACGAACCTTTTTCTGCCCTCGATCCAAAACGCAGAGAGGAATTACAACAAATCGTACTAGATATTTGCCAAAGCCGAAATTTAACTTTGCTGATGGTAACTCACCAATTAGAAGAAAGTTTGTTTTTGTTTAATCGGGTGATTACAGTTTCAAATGGGAACATTATTTCTGATCTCTCCCCTATTTAGCAAAAATGTGATCTTAATCACAAATTTAGAAAAATTTTCAATCTTTCCTTTTTTAGCTAAACCGTTTTAGTTAAAATATCTGTATTCAATTACACAAAAGGTACTAACTATGAATTATGCAAAAATTGCCGAGCAAACGATTGCAAAATTAGGCGGAAAAGAAAACATTACAGCTCTTGCCCACTGTGCAACCCGTTTACGTTTAACTATTGCTGATGAATCAAAAATTGATAAAGAAGGCATTGAAAATATCGAAGGCGTAAAAGGTCAATTCTCTACTTCAGGTCAATACCAAATTATTTTCGGTTCAGGCACAGTAAATGAAGTACACGCCCAAATGCAAAAACAGATGGGCGGTTCAGATATGAGTACCTCTGATATTGCGGCTGTTGCAGCGGCAAATCAGCCGTTGTTACAACGTTTAGTGAAAGGCTTAGCGGATATTTTCGTACCAATCATTCCGGCAATTGTAGCGGGCGGTTTGTTAATGGGTATTCACTCAATGCTTACTGCAGTTGGCTTCTTCTGGGAAGGTGAATCTGTGGTAAGCCGCTATCCTGCTATCGCAGATTTAGTGGATTTCATTAACACCGTTGCCAATGCACCATTCGTATTCTTACCTGTACTTCTTGGTTTCTCCGCAACTCGCAAATTCGGTGGCAACCCATTCTTAGGGGCTGCTCTTGGTATGTTATTAGTTCACCCGGCACTTGCGGACGGTTGGAACTATGCAAAAACCTTAATGGAAGGAAAAATCACATATTGGAATGTATTTGGTTTAGAAATCGAAAAAGTCGGCTATCAAGGCACTGTTATTCCAACAATCATTTCTGCGTGGGTATTAGCAACCCTTGAAAAAACCTTCCGTAAATTTGTGCCGAGTTATTTAGATAACCTTGTTACGCCAATGATGTCATTATTCATCGCAGGTATTTTAGCATTTACGGTAATTGGTCCATTCGGACGTGAAGCAGGTTCAGCAATCTCAGCAGGTTTAACTTGGTTATATGACAGCTTAGGCTTTATCGGTGGAGCAATTTTCGGAACATTCTATGCTCCGATCGTAATTACCGGTATGCACCAAACCTTTATTGCGGTAGAAACGCAATTATTAGCTGAAGTGGCACAAACCGGTGGTACTTTCATCTTCCCAATTGCAGCAATGTCTAACATTGCACAAGGTGCGGCTTGTTTAGGTGTGGCGTTCGCAATGAAAGATGCTAAAGTGCGTGGCTTAGCTGTTCCGTCCGGTATTTCAGCATTATTAGGGATTACAGAACCTGCAATGTTCGGGGTGAACTTGCGTTATCGCCAAGCGTTCATTGCGGCAATGATCGGCTCAGGTTTAGCAAGTGCATTTATCGCATTCTTTAATGTAAAAGCCATTGCTTTAGGTGCGGCAGGTCTCTTAGGTATTCCATCAATCAAACCGGACAGCCTTGCAATGTACTCTGTAGGTATGGTGATTTCATTTGTTGTCGCATTCACTATTTCAGCTGTGTGGGTAAAACGAGCACAAGCGAAAGCAAAATAACGATAACTAGCTGATAATAAAAGGGATTAAGTTAAAACTTAATCCCTTTTGCTATTACAAGCGGTCATTATTTCTCAAAATTTTACACATTTTGCATCACACGGCTAATTCGCCCGGCTTGAATTTCTTCATCACGAATTGTTAGCACTTCACAACCGTCTTTAGTTACCACAATTTGGTGTTCGTATTGAGCAGAATGACTGCGGTCTTTGGTTTTTACTGTCCAACCATCGCCCATTAAACGGATCTCTTTTTTCCCTGAATTGACCATTGGCTCAATGGTAAAAACCATTCCCTCTTTTAACACAACACCGCCATCGTCTGCTGCATAATGCACGACTTGCGGCTCGCAATGGAACTCGGTGCCGATACCGTGTCCGCAATATTCACGCACAACAGAGAAGCCCTCTTTTTCCACATACTTTTGAATTGCAGTGCCGATCTCTTTTAAGCGGATACCTGCTTTTACCGTACGAATGCCGATGTAAAGGGATTCTTGAGTAACTTCCATTAAGCGTTTATCACGCACGCTTGGCTCGCCTACCACATACATCATTGAATTGTCGCCATAGTAGCCATC
>NZ_JBXGGI010000078.1:0-14500 GCF_056854775.1 Mannheimia sp. | reverse complement strand
ATTTTAGTGAATTATTTGTTTTTTTATGGCAAAAATAAACTGATTTCACTTTGTTCTATTTTATCTACCATTTTCTATTTGGTGGCATTATTTGCTTTAACTTTTACTCAAATAGAATATATTCCTTTTGCCGCTATTATTGGAGCAGTTGTAATTATTCCAATTCTTTATGTAATGACGGCAAGAGTAGGAAAAACCGTATGAATTTAATTATTTGTTGCACTCCTTTGCAAGTGTTGATTGCAGAGAAAATTATTGAAATGCACCCAAATGAGGCATTTTTTGGGGTAATGCTCTCTACTGTCAAAAATGCGAAATTTGATTTCTACCAAGCTCGTTTAGGGAAAAAATGCCAGCAATTTTTTGCAATGCAGCAACATAGTGAACGAATTCAATTACTTAAAGAAATTCTCTATTTAAAATCAACTTTTGGCAGTAAACAATTTAATAAAGTATTTCTCGCAAATATTAATGAATTAGAAATTCAGTTTCTACTCAGTGCGATTAAATTTAATGAACTGAATACCTTTGATGATGGTGCAGCAAATGTTGTTCCAAGTAGTATTTTCTATAAAGAAGAAAATATAGGGCTAAACCGTAAATTAATTAATATGTTTTTAGGCAATAAATACAGTTTGGAAAAACTGAAAAATTTATCTAAAACGCATTATACAATTTATCAAGGTTTCCCAAATATTATTAAAAATACGGTTTATGTAGATCTTATTAATAAGAATGAATTATCCGGATCAGAATTAGAAACTTCTAAGGTTTTTAATATTCTACTCGGTCAGCCAATTTTTGAACGAGAAGATGAGAAAAATATTGCATTAGCAGAGAAAGTAATTAAAGCATTTGATGTTGATCTCTACTTACCACACCCAAGAGAAAAATATAAACTCAGTAATGTGGAATATATTGATACCAATTTGATTTTAGAAGATTATATCTTTCAAGAGTTTAGCCATAAAAAATGCCGAGTTTATACCTACTTTAGCAGTGCCGTAATTAATATTTTGAATAAAAGCCCCAATATTGAAGTTGTTGCTTTAAGGGTAGAGGTAGATAATCCAGCCTATATTGAAACTTATGAGCTTTTTGAAAAATTAGGCATTAAAATAATTGATATTCGAGAATAAAATGAAAAAATATTTAATTTCATTAGAAAAAGATGTGAAAAGACGTGAGCTTTTCTTCTCTCAACCCGATACGGCAGATTTTGAAATCTTTAATGCCATTAATACAATGAGTAGAGATTGGGATGCTTTGAATACGCATTTTGATTTAGCTAAATTCGAGCAACATTATGGGCGAAAAACCACAAAAGGCGAAGTTGGCTGTACGTTAAGCCATTTGGCGGTTTATCAAAAAATAGCAGAAGATAATACTATTGAAAATAATGATTACTGCCTTGTCTGTGAAGATGATGCGTTATTTGCTCAAGATTTCCAAAAACATATTGAGGCTTTATTAGCACAAAATCTGACAGCAGATATTATTCTAGTCGGACAATCCAAAATCCCAACTTTTGATGATGTGGAATTAGAAATTAATTATCCAACTACTTTTGGTTTTTTCCAAAAACAGATTGGCGATAGCCAATATAAATATGCTTATTCTTATCGTAATTATTTTGCCGGTACAGTTGCATATTTAATTAAAAAATCGACCGCTTGCAAGTTTTTAGCACAATGCTCAACAACTCGCCCTTACTGGCTTGCTGATGATTTTATTTTATTTGGTAATGAATTCAAATTAGATGTGTTAATTGTTCGCCCATTAATGGCGATTGAAAACCCTGTATTAATCAGTAATTTAGAAGATTTACGTGGTTCACTTAATAATAACTTATTCAAAAAGTTGGTTAAATATCCATTTAAAAAAATATTAGCGATCAAACGTAATCTTTCTTAAAATTTGTAATAGGTTTGTAATGTCAGCACTGTTTAATTTATTTTATATTTACGATCCTTGGTTCTTCCACTTTCTGCGAATGGCATTTGTGGTAGGATTATTGGCTTGTAGTTATTTAGCTTTCCAAGTTGTTAAAGGAAAATCCAACGGAATTATTATTCCGAAAGACAGTTTGATTGCAATTTTTGCATTGATTGGCTTTAGTGTTATTCCGCTTCTCATTAACGGTACGAAAGAAATTGGCGTATTGGCAATGTATGTCAAAATGTTGGTTTTATTTATTTTCGGTATTGCAGTTTATAATATTTTTTATAGAACGAAAAATGGTAAATCTTTATTTGTTCGAGATCTCAAAATCGGCATTGCTATTCAATGGATTTGTGGTGTGGCTGCATTATTAGGTATACCATTTATGGTGGATTTTCTATTATCCAGTAACGCAATGATGCCGCGTTTTTTTGGTTCTGAGCAGGAATACAGACTTTATAATATTACCTCCTCCGCTTTTTTCCAATTAAGTATTTTCTACTTAATGTTACTGCATTTTTTATTAGCTTATAATAAAAAAACGGATTCAATAAATGAGTGGTTTTTATTTTTAATTTTATGTGTTGGGCTAATTTCAGGGAGAACATTTTTATTAATGTCGATAATTAGTATTGCTCTTTATTTTAAATGGAAATACTTATTGCCATTAATAGCCTTTACGATATTAATTCTATTTTTAGCTATTGTTTTTCCTGAAAACCGTTATGTAGAACACGCACTAGAGCCTGTAATTAATTTATTATCCGGCACAGGTAAGGTGAGTTCTTCCACCGATAATTTAGTGAAAAACCACTTATTTATTCCAACCCTTAGCCAATTTATTTCCGGTGATGGTTTATATTATACCGAAACAGGCGGCTATTATGGCGGTTCAGACTCAGGCTATATTCGTCAAGTGTTATACGGTGGTTTGAGCTATATGTTAGTTTGTTTTGCATTTACTGCTTATTTTGTGCGGAAAGTAGCAATAAATTGGTTTGGAGGAAGCTGGATTTTTACTTTATCGACTATTGGTATTCTTGCTATTTTAAATATTAAAGCCGATACCTTCGCTTATCCGGGGATTATGTTTGTCTTATTAATTTTTTTATCCTTATTCAATACAAGCGGTCGAAATTTAATATTATTTTGCAACAACAAAGAGGCAAAAAATGTTTAGTATTATTGTGCCTTCTTATAATCGTAATGAAGAAATTAAGGCATTGCTAGAAAGTTTAAAGCAACAAACGCTTTATAATTTTGAAGTCGTGATTGTTGATGATTGCTCCAAAAGCCCTGTTAGCGTCAATGAAGAGTATCCTTTTGAGGTAAAGGTTATTCGTAATAACCCAAATGTGGGAGCTGCACAAAGCCGTAATGTGGGGGCAAATCACGCAAGCCGAGAGTGGTTGCTGTTTTTAGACGATGACGATCGCTTTATGTCTGAAAAATGCGAACGATTGACGCAAGAAATTAGTCAAAATCCAGCTGCGAATTTTATTTACCACCCTGCAAAATGTGAAATGGTAAACGAAGGCTTTACTTATGTAACTTCACCCTTTAAGCATAAAAGTGAACTGACGAAAGAGAATATTCTGAAAGCAAATAAAATTGGTGGTATGCCGATGATTGGCTTGAAAAAAGAACTCTTTTGCAAAATTGGCGGATTATCTGACCGCTTGCGATCACTGGAAGATTACGATTTCTTGTTGAAATTATTGGAAGAGCCGACTTTTGAGCCACTTTATGTGGATAAGGCATTAACTTATTGCACCTTCCACACCAAGCGTTCTAGCGTTTCAACGGATACCACAAATACCGAAAAAGCGATTGAGTATATAAAACAAACCTATATTCAAACGCCTGAACAGGCGGAAAATTTTAAATTAAATTCACTTTATATTTTAAGTTATCCGCATATTATGAATTTATCTCGCAAGGCAGCAGGTTATTATTTTGAAATGTTTAAACAGACGAAAAATATTAAATCGCTGATTATTTCCCTTGTAATTCTTATTTCGCCAAAATTGGCGATTAATTTAAAAAGGTTTATTTAATGAAATTTTCCGTTTTAATGTCGTTATACATTAAAGAACAGCCGCAATATTTAAGAGAATGTTTTGACAGCCTGAAAGCTCAAACTCATCAAGCAGATGAAATCGTCATCTGTTTTGATGGGGCTGTTACGCCTGAATTAGAAGCGATTGTAGAAGAATATAGTGCAATTTTACCGATAAAAGCGGTGAAATTCCCTCAAAATCGTGGCTTGGGTAAAACTTTAAATGATGGTTTGAACCATTGTGCAAATGAGTGGGTTTTCAGAATGGATACCGATGATATTTGCTTGCCAGATCGTTTTGCAAAGCAAGTGGCATTTATTGAGAAAAATCCTGAAGTCGTCATTTTTGGCGGGCAAATTGCCGAATTTGGACAAGATATTAACGATATTGTGGCTTATCGTAATGTGCCGACCACAGCAGAAGAAATTATTAAATTTACCCGTAAGCGTTGTCCGTTTAACCATATGACGGTGGCATATCAAAAATCGAAAGTATTAGAAGTGGGGGGATATCAAGATCTACAAGAAGATTACTATTTGTGGATCAAACTCATCGCTCAATTCAAACAAGTGGCGAATTTACCTGATTTGTTAGTGTATGCGAGAGTAGGCAACGGAATGGTCGGTAGACGCCGTGGCAAAGCTCAGGCGGAAGCAGAATGGCGTTTATATAAATTGAAAAATCGTTGCCAAATCCACGACCCAATTTCAGGGTTTGGTATTTTCTTAATGCGAGCAATTCCACGTTTATTGCCGCTTTCTATGCTTAAAGCCGTTTATGGATTGTTGAGAAAGTGAATTTGTTCTATTTATAATAGCTGGCTATATTATCTAAAAAAATCATCACAGCTTCCTTTTGCATTAAAGGAAGCTGTTCCCATTTCTTATCTAACTCGCTGAGTTTTACCTCATCTAAAAGAGCATCTTTCGGCATACAGTCTTGGAAAAACCAACTAATCGGTGTTTTAAGGAAAATGGCAATATCAATTAAATGTGCTACATTTATTTTACTTGCACCCCGCTCATAGCGTGAAAGTTGCTGTTGAGATAAGCCGATATATTCGGCTAATTTTTCAGCGGAATAACCTAATTCTTTACGCTTTTCTTGAACTCGTTTCCCAATTAACTTATCTACTTCTACCGCAAGCAACTGTGCCATTTTTCACTCTTTACTTAAAATTACTCATTTATTGATATTTTCGTGATTTTTTCACTTGAAAACAGAGTAATAAATAAGTAATAATTTGCTTAAATACTTATCTATTGAGTGTTTAATGTGTTTTTTACTTATTTAAATTAGAGGTTACTATGAAAAAACTACTTTTTTGTTCAGTTGCAACTTTATCTGTTTTATTAACCGCTTGTGGTGGTGGCGGTGGTAGCGGAAAAGCTGAAACCCCAGATGGTACTAAGGTTGATTTAACCAATAGTCCAAAAGGTGATGTAGCAGGTAAAACCGTTGGAGGTGAATTCTATGGTAAAAACCAAAATGACTCATTCTATGGGGTTTGGATCAATGATGCGAAAACGGTAAGAGAATTACGTTATCAAGGTACAGAAGCTACTCAACTTCCGTCTGGATCAGCAACTTATTTCGGTGATTCTTATTGGTTAAGTAGTGCAACTGGCGAGGTATCTAAAGGTGGTAAAACCACGTTGAATGTGGATTTTGACCGTAAAACTGTAGATGGAAAAATTGAATACTCACTGTTAAATGATGGTAGAGTTCAAGATATTACCTTGCACGAAACATCATTAAATGGTTCAAAATTCAATGGTGAGGCAAGTACGCTTTTAGAGAAGGGCACTTATGAAGGGGCGTTATTTGGTCAAGGGGCGAAAGAAGCAGCGGGCTTAGTGAAATTTCCTAAAGCTCCTTCTTATGATACTTCTTTCGGCGGTATTCGCTATTAATTCTATTTATAGTCAGGTAGAGATACCTGACTTCTTTCTTTTATTATTCTCACTCAATTATGCGATTTTGTATTTCATTGCTTGCCTTTTTCAGTATTCAAATGGTATTAGCAAATCATTCCAAACTTGAAGAACAGCTAAAACAAGCGACTTACCAACAAGAATTTAAAAAGATCCAAATTCTACTGAAAGATTATAAACAACAAGAAAATGCAGATCCTACTGTAATCGCTTATGCAAAAGCGAAGTCTGCCTTTATTCAACAAGATTACCAAACAGCAATTTCTATTTATAGGAATATCATTAGTCAAAAGCCGGAATTAAATTCAATGCGTATGGAGCTTGCGGTTGCCTTATTTGCAGATAAGCAAGATAACGAAGCTAAGTTGCAATTTGATAAAGTAAAGAGTGTTCCTGATTTGCCCGGAGTAGCTTACCAAAAAATTGAGGCTTATTTAGAGGCGATAAATCAACGTAATGAATGGCAATTTGACCTGAATTTTTCTTATCTTAAAACGGATAATGTAGCGAATGTATCTCGCCAGCCACAGATTGAAAATACGGGTTTTATTAAAAACGAAACTATGTTACCACAGAAAGCTAATGGCTTTGTTTTTAATGTGGATGTAGCAAAAGATTTTAATTTATTTAATTCTCACTATTTGAGCTTTCGAAATGAAGCAACTGGCAAAATTTACTGGGATAATCACCGTTTTGATGATGTATCTAATCGCCTTCTGCTAGGTTATGCCTATAAAAAATCAGATAAAACACTACGCATTCAGCCTTTTTATGATAAACGTTGGTTTGGTAATAGGTCTTTTCATTGGTCTAATGGGCTTCAATTTAGTTATGATTTTGCTATCTCTAATCAATGGAAAAATCAGACGGTTTTATCATTTGAAAAGCGGTCTTTTTTTGATGAAAATTTGCAAGCCGGTAATATAAAGGCTTTCTCCAATACTTTGCTTTGGTTGCCTAATCCTAAACAATTATTTTATGTTGGGGGGACAATATCAAAAGAAAATACGCGAGAAAAACAGTATGGCTCAACAAGCAAAAATATTCGCTTAGGCTGGTTACAAGAATATCAATGGGGAATTTCTAGTCAGTTGAGTTTTTCATTTACCCACCGAAAATTTCACGATGAGGCGATACTCGTAGGGATTATTCCTCTCAATAAAATCAGACAAGATAAAATCTATAGTGTGAATGCTAAATTTTGGAAACGAGATTGGTATTTATGGGGCATTACGCCTAAACTGAATATTGTATGGAAAAAGCAACAAAGTAATTTAGCAAGCCTCTATTCTTATACAGATAAGCAAATTACAGTATTATTTGAAAAGAGCTTTTAAATTAGGGGTGAAACCCCTAATGTTTAGTGATGTTACTGATTCTTCAAAATCTCATTCATCAACTGAATATCAATATGACAATAACCCGTTGGGTTTTTGACTAAATATTCCTGATGATATTCTTCGGCAGGGAAATATTGCTCCAGCATTTCGTTTTCAACCGCAAGTGGTTTGTCGAACTGAGTTTGTAACTCGCTTAAGGCTTGGTTAATCACAGGCAGATCTTGCGGATCGGTATAATAAATGCCTGTACGGTATTGGATACCGATGTCGCCACCTTGTTGGTTAATGCTCACCGGGTCAATCACTTTAAAGAAGTAATCCAATAATTTTGCTAAGCTGATTTGGTCAGCATCATAAGTTACTTTTACTACCTCAGCGTGTCCGCTGCCTGCACACACATCTTGGTAAGTAGGGTTGTCTGTATTACCGTTAGCATAACCTGATTGAGCTTTTACCACGCCTTTAATTCGTTGCATAAAAGACTCTACGCCCCAGAAGCAGCCGCCCGCTAAATAGATTTCACGAATGTTTTGCATATTTTCTCTCCTATAATCCTTCAATTTAAAGCATTAGTAAAAATTAACTAAAATTATACCGCTTGTAAAACACAATAATATATATTTTACCGATTTCAATTATAGATAATTGCATTTTTTACAAGATTTTTTACGCAAAAATAGGTATAGTATCGCCACCTTTTTTAATCAATTTATAATTAGAGGTTCTATGGGTACTCTTAACAGCCTTTTAGGCATTATTGTTTTATTATTCATCGCATTTTTATTTTCGAGTAATAAACGCTCAATAAATGTGCGTACAGTATTAGGTGCGTTGGCGTTGCAAATTGCAATTGCGGCATTGGTGCTTTATGTACCGGCAGGTCGTGATGCATTAAATGCAATGGCAAGCGGTGTTTCTAAAGTTATTTCTTATGGTAATGAAGGTATTTCATTCCTATTTGGTGGCTTAGTCAGCGACAAAATGTTTGAAGTGTTTGGCGGTGGCGGTTTTGTCTTTGCTTTCCGTGTGCTTCCTGTGATTATTTTCTTCTCGGCATTAATTTCATTGCTTTATTACATCGGGGTAATGCAATGGGTAATCCGCATTTTAGGTGGCTTATTACAAAAAGCGTTAGGTACATCTAAAGCTGAATCTATGTCTGCAGCGGCGAATATTTTCGTTGGTCAAACCGAAGCTCCACTTGTGGTAAAACCCTTTATCAGCAAAATGACTGAATCTGAACTCTTTGCGATTATGTCGGGTGGTTTAGCTTCTATTGCTGGCTCAGTAATGGCAGGTTATGCAGGAATGGGTGTGCCTTTAACCTACTTAATTGCAGCATCATTTATGGCAGCACCGGCAGGTTTATTATTTGCGAAAATTATGGTGCCACAAACAGAAACGTTCCGTGATGAGTTAGAGGCAGTTGATTTAGAAAAACCAGCTAATATTCTTGATGCGGCTGCTTCAGGTGCATCATCAGGTATGCAACTAGCCTTAAACGTAGGGGCGATGTTGATTGCTTTCGTAGCGTTAATTGCCTTAGTGAATGGTATTTTAGGTGGTATTGGTGGCTGGTTCGGCTATGACTCATTAAACTTAGGTCAAATTTTTGGCTGGATATTTAAACCTCTTGCTTGGGTAATTGGCGTTCCTTGGGAAGAAGCTGAAATTGCAGGGCAGATGATTGGTCTAAAATTAGCGGTTAATGAATTTGTAGGCTACTTAGAGTTTGCAAAATATTTAGCTCCTGAATCAACCATTCAGTTAAGCGATAAAACCATCGCAATTATTACTTTTGCACTTTGTGGTTTCGCTAACTTCAGTTCTATTGCTATTTTAATCGGTGGTATTGGTGCAATGGCTCCAAATCGCCGTGGCGATATTGCACGACTTGGTATTAAAGCCGTAATTGCAGGTTCACTGGCGAACTTAATGAGTGCGACTATTGCAGGCTTATTTATCGGCTTAGGCGGTGCAGTTTTATAATCTGAATAATGAATAAAACCACTAGAAATAGTGGTTTTATATTTTTTTATCTAACGTAAACGGTTGCTTGAAATTTGTCTATTTACAAGCGGTCAGATTTTTATAAAAATTTACTGAATCATTCATTTAATTAAAAAGGAGAATCGTATGAGTCTAAAAAATTCAGCTGAGATTGCACTTTCTTTGATGGATCTCACTACATTAAATGACAATGATACAGACGAAAAAGTTATCGCACTGTGTGAGCAGGCTAAAACCGATTTTGGTACACCGGCAGCAGTATGTGTTTATCCTCGCTTTGTACCGATTGCACGCAAAACCTTGAAAGCACAAGGTATTGAGCAAGTAAAAATTGCGACTGTTACTAACTTCCCACACGGCAATGATGATATTGACATTGCGGTTGCAGAAACCAAAGCTGCGGTGGCTTATGGAGCAGATGAGGTTGATGTAGTATTCCCTTATAAAGCGTTAATTGCAGGTAATGAACAGATTGGTTTTGAATTAGTTAAACAGGCTAAAGCGGTATGCCAAGAGAAGAATGTTTTACTTAAAGTGATTATTGAAACGGGCGAGTTAAAATCAGAAGAACTCATTCGTAAAGCAAGTGAAATTTCAATTCGTGCAGGGGCAGATTTCATCAAAACTTCCACAGGTAAAGTGGCAGTAAATGCAACGCTTGAATCGGCTCGTATTATGCTTGAAACTATTCGTGATTTAGGCGTGGCGGAAACCGTTGGCTTTAAAGCCGCCGGTGGGGTAAAAACCAGCGAAGAAGCAGCGGAATATCTAGCTTTAGCTCGTTCCATTTTAGGCTCGGATTGGGTTAATTGCTCACATTTCCGTTTTGGTGCATCAAGTCTATTAGGTAATCTGTTAGCAACATTAAAAGGCGAGCAGCAACAAGCTGTT
Source organism: Mannheimia sp. (assembly GCF_056854775.1). Classification (NCBI taxonomy): domain Bacteria; kingdom Pseudomonadati; phylum Pseudomonadota; class Gammaproteobacteria; order Pasteurellales; family Pasteurellaceae; genus Mannheimia; species Mannheimia sp. Next base: position 4,324 of record NZ_JBXGGI010000078.1, on the reverse strand, counting down.
CAAGGTTATTAATTATTCATCATAAGAGGAAAATAAAATGGCAACTCCACACATTAACGCACCTGAAGGTGCTTTTGCAGACGTTGTATTAATGCCGGGTGATCCGCTTCGTGCAAAATATATTGCTGAAACCTTTTTAGAAGATGTTAAGGAAGTAACTAATGTACGCAATATGTTAGGTTACACCGGTACTTATAAAGGTCGTCGTATTTCTGTGATGGGACACGGTATGGGTATTCCATCTTGCTCGATTTATGCTAAAGAGTTAATTACGGAATATGGTGTGAAAAAAATTATTCGTGTCGGCTCTTGTGGTGCAGTGCGTAGCGATGTTCGCATTCGTGATGTTATCATTGGTTCAGGTGCTTGTACCGATTCTAAAGTAAATCGTATTCGCTTCCGTGATAATGATTTTGCCGCCATTTCAGACTTTGAAATGACATTAGCAGCATATCAAGCGGCACAACAAAAAGGCGTGAATGTTCGAGTAGGGAATTTATTCTCAGCAGACTTATTCTATAGCCCGGATGTTGAAATGTTTGATGTGATGGAAAAATACGGCATTTTAGGCGTGGAAATGGAAGCTGCGGGTATTTATGCGGTAGCAGCAGAATATGGTGCGAAAGCATTAGCGATTTGTACCGTTTCAGACCATATTCGTACAGGCGAGCAAACCAGCTCGGAAGAGCGTCAATTAACTTTCAATGAAATGATTGAAATTGCGTTAGAGTCTGTACTAATTGGCGACAAACAATAAGCCTCAGTTTTTAAATTAACTATGTGTCAAGCGGTTAAATTTTGCAAAAAATTTGCAGAATTTGACCGCTTGTTATTTTCCTTTAGGGCTACTACCAAACTGCCTTTTATATTCCCTGCTAAATTGGCTCGGGCTTTCATAACCACTTTCATAAGCCACTTCGCTTACACTCACTCCTGCTTGTAATTTTTCTCTCGCCATATTAAGTCGTAGTGATTTTTGATATTGTAACGGGGTCATTGAGGTTATATTTTTAAAATGAGCGTAAAACCCAGCCACACTCATTCCAACCTCTTTAGCTAACTCGCCCATATTCAAGTTTTCTACATAATGTTGTTCTAAATACTGAGCTGCTTTCGCAATTTTATGGATTTTTCCCTCTTGAGCCACTAAAGAACGTAAGGCATTGCCTTGCGGAGATTGCAGTAAATAAAAATAGAGTTCTTGTAAAATTAATGGTGCAATAAAATCTATCCTTTTTGGAAAATAAAGCAGATTAAGCAGCCTTAACAGACAGTCATCAATCTCTTCAATTAACTGCCATTTTGTTTGATTGACAGAAACACCGCTGATTTTAACATCGGGTAATTGTGCCATTGTGCGAGCAACCAAATCAAAATCAATCCGCAAAGAAAGAGAAAGATAATCGCTATTTTCAGGCACATTAATGTTGAGTGTTGTAACAGGTAAATTAACGGGACAAAACATCATTTCATTGTGCCCGAAGACTTGGCATTGCCCATTGGTGCAAATTTGTCGTTCGCCCAACATTACCACACATAAACTCGGATCTTGAATGTAACCTTTTGTAATGCTTGAGCGATCGGCAGCATAAATGGTTAAACCTGGAATAGGCGTTCGCCAAATTTCATTTTTAGGCGAAAGTTGGAAAATGGAATGTAGAAGAGCTTTACGATTTTGCATAATGTTTCAGTGTTTAGAAGATTAGGCAAATCTTATAGAAAAACAGGCAAGAAAACAAATGAAAAGAAGCTCATAATATAATCATTCAAATAAATCACAATATTAGAGGAATAAAATATGAGTAACAAAATTTATCAATTATTAAATGAAATGTTATCAGTATATTGGATGGCAACTGTGCAACATCAAAGCCATATTGCAGTAATAAAAGCAGAAGGTGCTACAAAATTGGCAAAAGAAATGGAAGAAAAAACAGCAGATGAGCCTGAAAATATTGTGAATTTACAAAATCGCTTATTAGATTTAGGCGGTACACTCCAAATTAATTTATCTCAGCCGAACATTGGTAAAACTTTGCGTGAAGCATTAGAAAATGACTATGAATTACAGAAAAACGCTAGAGCAGGCTTAAACACTTGGGCAGAGCTTGCAGCAGCCGAACATGATGCAACTACTCGTAATTTAATTGAAAGAATGCTGGAAGACGAGGAAGAACATTTGGCTTGGTTAGAACAGGAACTCCATCTTCTTGATAAATTAGGTGAAGCTCTTTATTTAGCAAAAAGAATGTAGAGGAATAAGCTATGAGAATATTTGAAAAATCATTTTTACAAAATAATTTTAAGCGAGCAGTTTTAGAGCATCAGCCTCAAATTGGTTTTGGGTTGGTATCTGGGTCGGCAACCAATGCTGAGATTGTAGCAGGTTCAGGTTATGATTTTATTTGGATCGATGGAGAACACGGACCAAATACGATTACTACTATTATTGACCAAGCTCGAGCAATTGCTCCCTATGGTAGCCATGTAGTTGTTCGCCCCTTAATTGCAGATCGAGCTTTAATCAAACAACTTTTAGATGCAGGTATTCAATCTATTATTGCACCAATGGTAGAGTCTGGAGAACAGGCAAAATATATCGCAGAATCAATGTATTACCCAGCAAAAGGCAAACGTGGCTTTGGTGCCCCTGCTGTGCGTGCTGGTCGTTGGGGGAGATTGCCTGAATACATTAAGTATGCAGAAGATGAATTATTTTTAGCAGTACAAATTGAAAGTAAAAAAGGGGTAGAAAATTTTTCTGAGATTGCAACAACTGAAGGTGTCGATGCCATATTCTTAGGTCCAGCAGATTTAGCAGTGGATATGGGATATTTTGGTGATTTCTCAGGTAAAGAGATGCAAGAAACCATTGAAAAATTGATTAAGGGCATTCGAGATTTAGGCAAACCGGTTGGAACTATTGCAGGTTCACCGGAAGAAGCAAAACGTTATATTAATTGGGGAGCAAGCTTCGTTGTAGTTGGAGCGGATACCGTATTTTTAGCTCATATGGCGGACAGTTCATTAGAAGCCTGTCGTGCTATTTTGAAATAATTTAAATGTTTATCAACTTAAAAGAGGAATACACAATGAAAATTTTTTACCATACATCAGCCACTGCAACAGGCGGTCGTGATGGACGTACTCAAGTCGATGACGGCTCAATCGGTTTTGATTTAGTCGGTTTTCAAAACGAAAGTGGAAAAGTTGGCACTAACCCAGAGCAACTTTTCGCAATGGGTTATGCTGCCTGCTTTGATAGTGCAATGAACCACGTTGCGCCAACTTTAGGCATTAAACCAAGTAAATCCAGTACAACAGTAGGAGTCGGTATTGGTCAAAAAACAAATGGTGCGTTTGCATTAGATTTAGATATTACTATTACTGTTGAAGGATTAAGTTTGGATGAGGCGAAAACCTTGATTGAAAAAGCTCACGAGGTTTGCCCATATTCAAATGCAACGCGTGGCAATGTTGATGTGCGTTTACACGTTAATGTTGTTCAGTCATTTGATTTATAAAAATGATAAGAGGAACAGCTATGTTAGATTTTGAAACAACAGTTAAAACACGCCAATCAATCCGTAAATTTTTACCGACCCCGATGACGGAGCAAGAGATTAAACAGATTCTTGCCGATGCACAAAATGCCCCGTCTGCGTGTAATACCCAACCTTGGTTGGTTCACGTTGCTTCCGGCGAAACCTTAGAACGCTTGAAAAAACGTTTCCAAGTAACTTTCGCTCAAGGTATTAACCAAGCTGATTTTGAATTTGACCAAAGTAAATACAAAGGCGACTACGAACCACGTTGGCGTAATCAGTATTCCCACGTTTTCACCACCAGCTACGGCATTGCCCGTGAAGATAAAGCCGGTCGCCAAGTGGTTTATGATGACAACATCATCGGCTACGGTGCACCACATATGGCATTTTTGTTTATGCCGGCGATTGACGGACACGATGTGAATATCGCCAGCGATGTCGGTATGTATTCGCAAACTTTCCTGCTTTCTTTAACGGCTCGTGGCTTTGGTGGTATTCCACAATTAGCGTTGGCGATGTTTGCCGATGATGTGCGTGAAGAGCTAGGCATTTCAAGCGATTACAAATTGTTGCACGCGATTTCATTTGGCTATCCTGATTGGGACGCAATGCAAAACAAACACCATCTGGGGCGTGTGCCTGTGGAAGAAAGTGCGAAATTGCACTGGTAATGAACAAGCGGTTGATTTTTCGCAAAAATTTGCAAAAATCAACCGTACTTTTTTAGGAGAAAACGATGACAAATTTATTTACCCCTTATACGTTTAATAACAATG
>NZ_JBXGGI010000077.1:0-4171 GCF_056854775.1 Mannheimia sp. | reverse complement strand
ACAGCTTTGCTGCCGTTGGCAAAGCCAACGTTCAAAAAGCAATGCTTTTTGTAACCGCTTATTACTCAATGCCTTTTTGGTAAGACATCATCAGTAACGTTCGCCATTTATCATTTCCCTTCTCATCTTTTCCCATATTGGCAATATGCGGAAAACGCCCCCATTGTTCAAATCCGTGTTTTTTCATTAGATTTTGACTAACAGTATTAAGTTCAAAGACATACGCCATTAAAGTGTGAATATTATGATTTAACATTTCCGCTTGCATAAACTCAATAATTTTCGAGCCGTAACCTTTTCCTTTAGCATTACCATCTAAATAGATACTAATCTCAGAAGTATGCACAAAAGCTGGTCTTTCATAAAATGGCGAGAAACTAAACCAACCGACAATGCCCGTTTCGTCTTCTACCACCCAGATCGGATACTGGATGCTTTGAAGATGAAAATCAAACCACTTTCGACGGTTTTCTGTGGTTGCTAATTCCAAATCAGCCGTAATTTGATGAGTTGGAATAGCTTGATTGTATATCGCTAGTATGGTTTCAAAATCCGCTTCGACTGCTTTTCGGATCTGCATTTTTATCCCTTATAAATCATTTGCAAATAATTAACAAAAAACTACCGCTTGCTGAGCATACTCGGTAAAACTACTTTAACCCTTACACCACCGCTTTCCACATTCTCAATGGAGAAATCTGCTTTTAGTTCTGCTGCTCGCTCTTGCATAATGGTTAAGCCATAATGCCCTTCCGGTTCGGTATGGCTGGCTAAGCCAATGCCGTTATCTTGAACAATTAAGCAATGCTCGCCATCATCATTCGTTTCAGCAATAACCTTAATTTCAGTTGCTTGAGAATGTTTAATGGCATTAATGACTGCTTCCCGTACAATTTGCAACATATGCACTTGTTGCTGTGCATTGAACATATGTGAGGGCAATTTACAACTTAAGCAAAGCTGTGCTGATGTTTTCGGGCGTAAACTTTCTAAAATTTTCTCTAATGCCTGTTGTAGATTTGCCTCTTGAATGGTTAATCTAAACGTTGTTAGTAGCTCTCTTAATTGGCTATAGGCATCATTTAATGCTTTTTCAAATACCGATAAAATTTCGTTGCGTTTCTCATCACTTTTTGCCAATTTGAGCAGACTTACTTGAATTTTGAAAAAGGTTAGCGATTGAGCTAAAGAATCGTGTAACTCACGAGCAATAATTGCCCTCTCTTCCATTAACACTAATTGCTGTTGCTGCTTTTGCACTTGAACGACATAAATGCTTCGTCCAATCATTTCTGATACATTTTGCAGTAACCGCTCATCAGGACAAAGTAAAGATGGCTTCCAACTTAATATACCTAGCTTTTCATTTTCTATCGCAATTTCAGTTGAGATCCACTCCACTTCAAAGGCATTATCTATAGAAACATTCCAATGTTCTGCACCATAAATATGTAATTTAATACCAAGCAAATGTTCGTTATCAAATACTGTTTTCAATACTTGATTAAGCATCTCTTTATTAATCGGTTTAGCGGTTAATAATTGGGAGCATTGATACAACACAAGTAAAGAGCGATTAACTGCTAATAAACGGCGGGTTTTTTCCTGTACTTTATCTTCCAATGAGGTATAAAGTTTTAATAATTCATTCGACATTTCAGTAAAAGTAGAGGAAAGCAAACCTAATTCATTCGGTTCATCAACCGCTAATTTTATATGATCGAAATCTTTATTTTGAATTTGCCAACTGGCTTTAACTAATTGCTTTAATGGGCTGATAATTTTTTTCCGTGTATACCACACACCAATGTACGCAAGTAGAATAATCAATAACATTGAAACAGCAATTACACCTGTGGCAATTTTTAGTTTTAACTCCGCAAACTCTTGCAAGCGAAAGACAAAGTTATCCACTTTCCGCACATAATCTTCAATATGTGTTGCGTAACTGGCTTTATCACCTTGATTGACATAAGACTGCATCGCATACCAATCTTTCAGTAATTGTTGGTAGCTATGTATTACATTATCAGGTAACAACCAACTTTGCTTAAGAGAACTCAGCTCGGTTGAGTGTAAAGTACGATGATATTCCAACAAACGCTCGGCTAAAATTTCTTGCCTTGAATCCATTTCCGACAAAAGGCGATAGCTTTGCATACGCAACGAACCCGATACATTAATCAAACTGGCATCAGATTTATTACTCCACATAATCCCAAGTGAAATGCCACTAATGATAGAAGCAAAGACGATCATAATTAAAAAATAGAGTCCGATACGCCTTGCGATGGAATATTTAGGTTTAATCATAGGTTAAAGATTAAATTGTGCTTTTAATTCATTGGCGATGCTGTCTTCGTTATTTGAACCAATTGTTTTCTTCGCTTTTTGCTGCACCTCCTCTTCCGAACCGCCCATTGCAATACCAAGTCCAACTGCTTCCAACATAGAGATATCGTTAAAATTATCACCAAATGCGATAACTTGTTCTAATTCAATACCTTCTGTTTTTAATAACTCCGCCAGCCTTGCTCCTTTACTATTGCCAACACTGGTAATATCAACACGATCGACCCAAGACCATTCAGGGCTTACTTGATCAAGCGGTAGTTTTTCCACAAAATTTTGCATTTTGACTAAATCAGGATCGCTGATTAACACTTTCCAAACGGTTAAACCTTTATCGATTTCTTGCTGAAATTTCTCAACTTGGTAAACATTTGGGCGAACAGTTTCAGGGCAAGATGCGACCCATTTTTGAAATTTTTCAAAGTGAACATTTAGCGTTTCATAAGTCATTGCATCTTCAAAATAAACAGCAGTATGAATACCTTGAGCTTGTGCCTCATTGATTAATTTAGATGCGACTTCAGGTGGCAACGGATTACCAATAATTGCTTTTTCATTTTTAAAATCATATACATAAGTACCATTACAGCATACAACTGGCGTATCTAAATCTATCTCCTTATAATAAGGACGAACCGCTGTGTGATGTCTGCCGGTAACAAAATAAACCTTTATGCCTTTTTCTCTTATTTTCTGAATTGCTTGTTTACTGGATTCTAAAATCGTAGCATTTGATGAAAGTAATGTGCCATCTAAATCAAAAGCAACTGCTTGGTAAGTCATAGTATTCTCCTGAAAAATAAAAGCTAAAAGAAAAGGCAATCTTATCAATAAGATTGCCTTGCTATTCTACTCTAAGTTAATTAAAACCAGAAATTATTTACCATTGTTGTATGCAGGAGTTTGGTAAAGTGGAGCCGGACCGTTAGGACCTGCTACATTACCACCTTCGTTTTGTTTAAGCACACCACCGTTTGCAGAAATTTCTACACGACGGTTAGGACGTAAACAATCTTTTTCAGCTTGACTTGCGTGTGCATAACCTTCACAAGGTTTAACTTGGTTCGCTTTACCGTAACCTACTGCTTCAATTTGAGCATTTACACCTTGTTGGATTAAACGTGCTTTAACAGTGTTAGAACGACGTTGTGATAAATCTAAGTTGTATTCAACAGAGCCTAAACGGTCTGTGTAACCCGCTACTTTAACTTGTTGTGCTTTAGATGATTTTAATTGCTCTGCAACATTATCAACTACTTCTTTACCTTTAGCCGTTAATGTATCTTTATCGAAGTCGAATAAGAAATCACCAGTTAAAGTAAATGATGAGTTGCCGTTACAACCATTTGGATACCAGAAGAAGCTTTGAGCATTCATATTTTTGTCAAATAAAATTTTGTATTGACAAATTTTGTGTACGCCGTTTTCACGGTAGTTGAATGCGTAATCCCATTCACGAACACTATATAATCCTTCTTCAAAATGTGGGCGACCAATTAGGTTATATAATTGATCTTTATTCATACCTTTTTCGATTTGACGGACATTTTCCCAGTTTGGCCAAGAACCAAATTGTGAACCATCGTGGTTGAATTCAGACTCTGAAATTTTTGGGAATACCGGGTTTTCAGTTGTGCCTTCATCACTCACTTTGCTTAAGTTACCACACGCAGCAACTGCTAATGCTGCACTTGATAATAAAAATGTACGGAAAAGCGCTTTTTTTTCCATTTTCATGTTAAGTTTCCTTATAAGTAACTATGTAATTAATTGTTTTACAACCTATTTGGTTGCAATCAGAATAATTCTACAATACAAA
>NZ_JBXGGI010000076.1:0-5792 GCF_056854775.1 Mannheimia sp. | reverse complement strand
CGTTTTTTTGAAATTTTTTACCAATAATTGACCGCTTGTTTGGCTGATAGAGCGAGCTGCTACTGCACATTGTTCTAATTGTTTGAGCGTGATTTGATCCGCATAGGCAAAGCCTGTTTTCTCACCTGAAACGGCACGCACACCAAAACCTCTGTCGATATAAAACCCGCCTTCTTTAATAATGCTATCTTCCAAGCTCCAACTTTCGTCTTGGCTAAGCTGGAAATAGAGGTCGGCGTAATCAATATCACGTCCTGAGAAGTAATCAAGCACTTGGCTTAAGTGCGATAATTCAAGCCCACTTGGTGCAAGTAAGCTATCTGAAACCTTGTTTAACATTGTGATTCCTAAAAATAAAAGACGGTAGATTTTAACATAAAATCTACCGTCTTAAATGGTAATTCGAGAATTAGCCTTTTAAGCCTTCTTGCTCACGCACATTATCTACTCCCTTATCTGCTTCAACGCGTTGCATAAAGGCAGAAAGTTGTGAAAGGTGAGAGAAGTCTAATCCTAAGCGGCGGCACCAATTGAGCATAATATAAAGATACACATCAGCAACGGAAATGCTTTCACCAAAGAAAATGTGATTTTCTAAATGTTCATTGGCTGTGGCAAGTTGATCTAAAATCTGCTCAGCAGCTTGCCGGCGAATGGTTTTAATTAATTCCTCATTGCCTTCGGCATAGCTTGGTAAGCGGAAAAGTGGCACGAATGATTTATGTACATCGGCATTAAAATAAGCTAACCAGCGAGCCGCTTTTGCTTTATCACGAGCGGTTTTACTGCCGAAAAGTTTTGCATCGGGATGAAGTTCATCTAAATAGTGAACAATTGCTTGGTTTTGTGAAAGCACTAAATCACCATCAACCAATAGCGGTACGGCACCACGTGGGTTTAATGCTAAAAACTCAGGTGTTTTAATAAATTCACGGCTTACCGCTTGAAATTCGTAATCTTGATTGGCGTGCAGTTTCACCCATTCTAACGCAACGTGTGGTACGAATGAACAAGCACCAACTAAACCATATAATTTCATTTTTGTTTCCTCTGAATTAAGGGAGTAATTTTTCCAAACGCCATAAATCGGCAAAACTTGCACGGGCTTTAATGAGATGGGCTTGATTGCCATCTACCATAATTTCCGCCGCTTGCGGGCGAGAGTTATAGGTGGAAGACATTGCCGCACCGTAAGCTCCGGCAGAACGCACTGCGATTAAATCGCCTTCTGCAATTGCGAGTTCTCTCTGCTTGCCTAAGAAATCGGAGGTTTCGCAGATTGGACCTACTACGTCATAAATAGCGGTTTGGCGATTAAGCGTTTTATCCACTTCGGTAATTTGCATATAGGCTTCATAAAGGGCAGGTCGAATCATATCATTCATACCTGTATCCACAATAGCGAAATTGCGATCTTCATTCTGTTTCAGATATTCTACTTTAGTGACTAAAATACCTGCGTTGGCAGTGATAGCACGACCCGGCTCAATAATAATTTCTAGGTTTTCGTAACTTTTGAGTTTTTCTAATAATGCTTTAGCGTATTCTGTTGGGTGTGGAGGTTCTTCGCCGTTGTAAGGCACACCTAAGCCACCGCCTAAGTCTAAATGATGTAGCTCAATACCATCTTCACGAAGTTGCTCCATTAAGATAATTAAGCGATCCGTTGCATCTAAGAACGGTTGTAACTCGGTTAATTGCGAGCCGATGTGGCAATCCATTCCTGTGATTTTCACATTTGGTAAGGTTTTTGCCAAACGGTAAACCTCACGAGCTTGGGTTACACTCACGCCAAATTTGTTTTCTTTTAGCCCCGTTGAGATATAAGGATGGGTGTGGGCATCTACATCAGGGTTTACACGCAGGGAAATTGGAGCAACTTTGCCTAATTGACCTGCTACTTCGTTAATGCGATGCAGTTCGGAAATAGATTCAATATTGAAGCAACGAATGCCTACTTCTAACGCACGTTTGATTTCGATATGAGATTTTGCCACACCGGAGAAAACCACTTTTGCAGGGTCGCCACCAGCGGCAAGCACACGTTCAAGTTCACCTTGAGAGACAATATCAAAGCCCGAGCCTAATCTCGCCATCACGTTAAGTAAGGCAATGTTTGAGTTTGATTTTACCGCAAAGCAAACTAAATGCGGGTGCGAGCCAAAGGCATTGTTGAAAGCGTGCCAATGGCGTTCAAGTGTCGCTCGAGAGTAAATATAAGCAGGTGTACCGTGCTGCTTGATAATATCGCTAATTGCGACATCTTCGGCAAAAAGTTGATTGTTTTTATACTCAAAGTGATTCATTGAAATTCCGTTGTGTTTTTTATTAGAAAAGGAAAGAGCAAGCGGTCGTTTTTGTAAAAAATTTTGCAAAAACGATCGATTGTAGTCTTATTTTTGTTCGTGTTTTGGTGCTGACTCAGGGAAGTAAAGAGGACCTTTTACACCACAGGCACTCAAGCCTAAGGTCGCCACTAAAGTGATTAAAAGTAGTTTTTTCATTGCTTTTTCCATTTAAAAAAGATGCTTCATTCTAAAACAAAATAATCGCCCTATCTATAAAAAATTACACCCCAATCTTAATAGATTGAGGTGTAAATAACGTTATAGTATTTTCAGTTTATTTTAAACTGCCAACCATATCTTCCGGTCGAACCCATTCATCGAATTGTTCAGCGGTAACTAAACCTAAGTTAATCGCTTCCTCTTTTAAGGTTGTGCCGTTTTTGTGGGCGGTTTTAGCAATTTTCGCTGCATTTTCATAGCCGATATGAGTATTTAATGCAGTAACGAGCATTAATGATTGGTCGAGCTGTTGTTTAATGCGAGGGTAGTTTGGCTCAATACCTACCGCACAGTGTTCGTCAAACGATACGCACGCATCACCCAGTAATTGAGCAGATTGTAGGAAGTTGTATGCCATCACAGGTTTATACACATTCAGCTGGAAATGACCTTGTGTGCCGGCGAACGAGATGGTTACATCGTTGCCTAACACTTGAGCACAAACCATTGTCATTGCTTCGCATTGGGTTGGGTTTACTTTACCCGGCATAATAGATGAGCCTGGCTCGTTTTCAGGAATTAAAATTTCGCCGATACCTGAACGCGGACCTGAAGCGAGTAAGCGAACATCGTTAGCGATTTTATAGAGCGATACTGCAAGCTGTTTTAACGCACCGTGCGTTTCTACAATCGCATCGTGGGTAGCTAGGGCTTCAAATTTGTTTTGTGCGGTTACGAATGGTAAACCGGTGAACTTCGCAATATATTCAGCAACAAGAACATCATAGCCTTTCGGTGTATTTAAACCGGTACCTACCGCCGTGCCGCCCAATGCAAGTTCACGAAGGTGTGGCAAGGTATTTTCTAATGCTTTAATGCCAAAGGCTAATTGAGCCGCATAAGCAGAGAACTCTTGACCGAGTGTAAGTGGGGTGGCATCCATTAAGTGTGTACGACCGATTTTTACTACATCTTTAAAAGCTTCTGCTTTTTCTGCTAACGTTTTTTGTAATCGTTTTACACAAGGAAGGGTGTGCTCAACTACTTTTTTATATGCGGCAATGTGCATTGCAGTTGGGTAGGTGTCGTTAGATGATTGAGATTTGTTTACATCGTCATTCGGGTGAATAATTGATTTCTCGCCTAGTTTGCCACCATTAATAACGTGAGCACGGTTTGCCACTACTTCATTCACGTTCATATTAGATTGCGTGCCGGAACCCGTTTGCCAGATTACCAGTGGGAATTGATCGTCTAATTTGTTTGCTAAAATCTCATCACAGGCTTTTGCAATTAAATCCCGTTTTTCGACCGCTAGTACACCCAAATCGTGGTTCGCATAAGCAGCCGCTTTTTTCAGATAACCAAAGGCTTCAATAATTTCAGCAGGCATTGAGGCTTCAGGTCCGATTTTGAAATTATTGCGTGAGCGTTCTGTTTGTGCCGCCCAATATTTATCAGCAGGAACTTGTACTTCGCCCATTGTGTCTTTTTCGATACGGAATGTCATTGTTTACTCCTAATTTTTAAAAAGTTAAAATCAATAAGCTCTAGTTATTTAGAGGTATGGTAAATACTAGCATAGAAAGGAAAAAGAAAGGAACTAACAAAAGCAATTCCTTATTGGTTTTTTGACTATTTTATGATGTGGATCACATTATTAAATGATTGGTGTTAAATCTTTTTCTTAAGCCGAAGGCATATAGGGCTTCATTAGCTTCTTGCATTAATTCTCGCTTTTGCTCTTCTGTAAAGGTGTAGATATATTGGTGGTTTAATGCTCCGTTGAGTTTAAATAGTAAATCTTCAGTAGCGTCAAAACCTTGCATAACCAGCTTAATAAATGCTGAAATATAGCCTGTTTCAGCAAACTCTTGTATTGAAGAGATCCCTACTTTTTTCAGCATTCTTTCTAACTTTAGGTTCATATTAGGCAAAGTACGGATTTGAGTTGAACGTTTATTATCTATTTTTTGCTTTTCGGATAGTAATTCATCTAGAGTAGAGTGAATCAGTGAACTAAACTGTGATGAGTTAGCTAAAATAGTATTTGGAATAAAATAGAACTTTCTGCTTTGTAATCCTATTTTATCGTCAGATAGATTATATGTTCCAGGGTAGTTGCTTATATATGGTATATCTTTTTGAGAAATACGCAAGTAAGTTGCTCCATTTTGATACAACGCAATCATTAGGTTATTCTTGAAAATAGCATAATAAGAGAAGTAAGTTTTTATCCGAAATTCTTTCAGAATAGGCTCGAATATAGGAGAGATTTCTTGTCTAATTTCATTGACTGTTCGCATATATGTACCTCAGTGTAAGTTTATGTAATTATTAGGTTTATGAATAATAAATACTGTTATGAATTAAATTTCAACAAGGATTTTTTAGATTTGTGAAGTGGCTCGAAAAGTTGAAATAAAAAAATTTAAAAATACTATTTATTTGAGTTACTTCAAATGAAGTTTTTAGGAAGTTGTGTATCTTGGAATGTTTTATTTATTGGTTAAGAAGATAAAAAGTGAAAACTGCTTGCATAAGTATAACGAAAAGAGTATTATATTCTGGCTTTAGGCAACTAAAGACATTTGATGTAATCATTTATCAAATGACATTACAGATATTGTAGTGTAAAAAATGTTCCTAATCTTGGAACTACATAGGTTTAACTGAGCTCCCTTATTCTATTGGTTAAGTGGTAGTTTGGTTTTTTGTTAGCTAAATTTTTTAATTGGAGCTCTGGTCTAATGCAGAACCAAAGAATCCGTATCCGCTTAAAAGCATTTGATCATCGCTTGATCGATCAATCTACTGCGGAGATCGTAGAAACAGCTAAACGTACTGGTGCACAAGTTCGTGGTCCAATTCCTTTACCAACTCGTAAAGAACGTTTTACTGTATTGATTTCTCCACACGTGAATAAAGATGCACGTGATCAATATGAAATCCGTACTCACAAACGTTTAGTTGATATTGTTGAACCAACAGAAAAAACTGTTGATGCATTAATGCGTTTAGATCTAGCTGCTGGCGTTGACGTTCAGATTAGTCTAGGTTAATTGGGAATTTTAAGAGGTTATTACAATGATTGGTTTAATCGGTCGTAAAGTTGGTATGACCCGCGTTTTCACTGAAGACGGCGTGTCTATTCCAGTTACCGTTATCGAAATCGAAGCCAACCGTGTTACTCAAGTTAAAACCCTTGAAAACGATGGCTACTCTGCAATTCAAGTTACTACTGGCGCTAAAAAAGCAACTCGTGTAACTAAACCAGAAGCAGGT
>NZ_JBXGGI010000075.1:0-3548 GCF_056854775.1 Mannheimia sp. | reverse complement strand
ATATTACTCTTTTCTCTTATTATTTATTATTATGTCTGAATATGAACTAAAACAACTTTTAAATAATTTTATTTCCACTTGGGAAAATGAAATTATTGAATTTAAGCAAGCTGATAACACATATAGCATCGACAGTATAGGTGAATATTTTTCAGCATTATCAAATGAAGCAAGGCTGAATAATAGAAACTCTGCTTGGTTAGTCTTTGGCGTAAATAATAAAACTAAAAAGGTGGTTGGTACAAATTATCGTTCAGATAATAATGAGAACCTTAACCTCAATAAGTTGAAACTTCAGATTCAGCAGAATACTGATCCTGCAATGACTTTCCGACATATTTATGAAATCAATGACTATGATGGAAAAAGAGTTGTTTTATTCGAGATACCGGCAACACCTTTGGGAATGCCTCTAGCTTGGAAAGGGCATTTCTATAGTCGTTCAGGTGAGAGCTTAGTTCCTCTAACGACGAATAAATTAGATCAACTTCGTATAGTAGAAGATTGGTCTGCTCAGATTATCCCTAATGCAACTTTAGAAGATTTAGATGCAAAAGCTATTAAAGTTGCAAAGAGTGCATTTATTGAAAAATATGCAAACCGATTTTCTGCTGATGAAGTAGAGAATTGGGATATTTCAACTTTTTTAGATAAAGCTAAACTAACCCAAGATGGTAAAATTACTCGAACAACAATGCTTCTACTTGGGAAAAGCGAATCTTCATTTTTACTTTCTCCTCACCCAGCTCAAATGACTTGGAAATTAGAAACAAAAGATGAAAGAGCTTACGAGCATTTTTCAATTCCTTTTTTATTAACTACAACAGAGCTGTACAGAAAAATTCGCAATTTTCAGATTCGTTTATTGGAGAATGACTCTTTAATGGCAAGAGAAATCTCTAAATATGATCAGAAAATCGTTTTAGAGGCTCTACATAATTGCATAGCTCACCAAGATTATTTATTAAATGCTCGTATCATTGTTACTGAAAAATCAGATAAACTTATTTTTGAAAATATAGGATCCTTTTCTGAAGGGAAACCGGAAGACTATATAAATGGCTCTAAAACTCCGAAACAATATCGCAATACATTTCTTGCACAAGCAATGGTGCAATTAAATATGATTGATACTATGGGATATGGTATTTACGAAATGCATCGGAAACAAGCTCAACGATATCTACCTTTGCCTGATTACAACCTTGAACAAAGCAATACTGTAATACTCACGTTATATGGTGATATTGTGAATGAGGCTTATACTAGCCAACTTATTAATAATTCGAATATTTCATTTACAGATATTTGTGCTTTGGATAGGGTGCAAAAAAATCTACCAATAACAAAGGAGTCTGCAACACAGTTAAGAAAACAAGGGTTTATTGAGGGGCGTAAGCCTAACTATAGAGTTTCATCAGTAGTACAAAGATCTTATCCTCTAGAAGATAAAGTAAAATATATACATACTAAAACACAAGATGATGATTTTTATACTAAATTAATTGTGGAATATTTAACCCAATTCAGCACTGCAGATCGTTCAACTATCAATCATTTATTAGAAAGCAAGTTAAGTAATGAATTAGATATTCTGCAAAAAGATAAGAAAATAGCAAATTTATTAACAAAATTACGCCGAAATAATATTATCAAGAATATAGGCACTACAAAAAAATCGCTTTGGGTTCTTGTTCAATAAAAAATTTGCAGAAATACTGCAGAGAATTTGCAGAAATAATGCAGAGAATTTGCAGAAATACTGCAGAGAACTTGCAGAAATACTGCAGAGAATTTGCAGAAATCCTAAATAAAAACTATAGAACGATGATTAATTCACTGATTTTCTCAAAAGGAATTCTCAATATCCCAAACTTAAATAGCTTTTTACCGGATTGCAGAATAATTTTTGCTTCTTATTTGAAGAAAGCTATTCCGCATAGAATCTTGATAGATCAGGTGATTGGCTGGGGACTTCGCCCTTCTACTCGAAAAGCTCGTGCTTATGCAGTTAAGCACAACTTGCCCTTTGTATCATTAGAAGACGGCTTTCTTCGCTCATTAGGTTTGGGCGTAAAAGGCTACCCGCCATTTTCTCTTGTGTATGATGATGTGGGGATCTATTACGATACCACTCGTCCTTCTCGTCTAGAAAATCTATTATTAGAGCAACCTTTGCAAGATGAAGTTGAAATAAAAAATGCGGAGAAAGCTTTATCTCAAATTTTAACTTACCAACTGTCAAAATATAATCACGCATTAGATTTCTGCGAGCAAGTCCCTCCAGAGAGTAAGATTGTGTTAGTTATCGACCAAACCTTTGGCGATATGGCTGTAAAATATGGTCAAGCGAGCGAAGCTGATTTTAATAATATGTTAGAAACAGCAATAAGTGAAAATCCTAATGCTCAGATTTGGGTAAAAACACATCCAGATGTACTAAGTGGTAAGAAAAAAGGTTATTTAACTGATTTACCCCAATATGCTGATAAGGTAAGGATTATTACTGCAGATGTAAACCCGGCAAGTTTAATTAAATGGTGTGAGAAAGTTTATTGTGTAACTTCTCAAATGGGATTTGAAGCATTGCTATTAGGCATAAAAGTGATTACTTTCGGCCTGCCCTGGTTTGCTGGTTGGGGGATAACGGATGATCGAAATGAGAATATTCAATCACTTTTTCAGCAAAATAGAAGAACTGAACGTTCATTACTTCAGCTTTTTTACGCTGCTTATTTTGATTATAGCCGTTACATTAATCCAAATACAGGCAAAAGCGGTTCAATTTTTGATGTGATTGATTATTTACATAAAGTAAAAATATTGAATCAACGTCTAAGCGGAAATCTTTATTGCATAGGAATGTCTTTATGGAAACAGGCTGTCATTAAGCCATTTTTTAACCTACCACAATGTAAATTGCATTTTGTACGTTCGTTAAATTCTTTAGAAAAACGACCGCTTGCAGAGAATGCAAAAATTCTTGTTTGGAGTAATGGTAAGCCTGAAATTCTACAATTTGCGAAACAAAATAATATTCCGTTACTAAGAATGGAAGATGGTTTTATTCGTTCTGTTGGGCTAGGAGCAAATTTAGTTGCTCCACTTTCATTAGTGGTTGACGATTTAGGCATTTATTTTAATGCGGAAACTACTTCTCGATTAGAACAAATTTTATTAAAGGCAGAACATTTCTCTGATAATGATTTGTCTAATGCTGAAGCTCTAAGACAAAAGTTAGTTGCAAGCCATATTGGAAAATACAATGTAGGTAGTGGCGATGTCGATTTTAATGCTCAAGGCAAAAAAATTATTTTAGTGCCGGGGCAGGTTGAAGATGATGCTTCAATTAAATCAGGTTCTCCACAAATTAAGAAAAATCTGGATTTATTAAAAAAAGTCAGAGAGCTAAACCCTACAGCCTATATTGTTTATAAACCGCATCCTGATGTAGTTAGTGGAAATAGAATTGGCAATATTCCAAAGATGGAAGCTCTCCATTTTGCTGATCTTATTGTCGATAATGTGAATATTTTAGATTGTATTTT
>NZ_JBXGGI010000074.1:0-30689 GCF_056854775.1 Mannheimia sp. | reverse complement strand
TTCAAAAACAGGAAAAACAATAATATATTACTTATTCATCATATCTATGATAGCACTATCTTTATCATTTATTGAAATACATATCCAAACAGAAAAAGTAGCAGAAACACTAAACAACATAAGTATTGGCTTACTTTTTATGATAAAAACATTAAGCATTTTAATATCTTCAACAACTATTTTTATAGGACTATTTTCTAAAAAGATAATTAATTTATTTAACGATAATGAAAAACATTAGAAACTACCATCCCTCCCCCCAAAATGCACAAAAATTTTTTATTAAAATAAAGATTACCCATTAAAAATGGAGCCTATTATGAAAAAACTAATTACGATTGCACTACTTGCATTAGCTACAACAACTACCGCACACGCTAAAATTGGCGATGCTTTTATCGCCCCTGAATTTGGAAAGATTACGGTGAAAGGACCTGCATTTCCTGATGACGGTAAAACCAAATATGAAATCGTCAATGGTGAACGAAAAGCGATTTTAACACCCCAATGGAAATTTACTATGAAAGCCTCTGGTGCAAAAGTTAAAATCGAATTCGCATTGGAAAAGTTCTTAAAACAAGAGACTAAATCTGAAAGCGATATTGTTGAGATGACGAAACTCTTTATTGGGGGGTTACAAGAATTAAAACCAATGCGTAAAACCATTTATTTAGATGGTTATAACCCTGAAATGCTTTTCCAATATGATGCTACAATTAAAAACATTCAGCGAGCGATAAAATATCAATTTTGGGATTACTTAATTAAGATTAAAGGTTCTCCTGAATTTGAAAATTTAAAGAAAGAGGTAAAATTTTCTTCTCAAATCCTTGATAATTTAAAATTATATGAGGAATAATAAAAATGGCGGATTTCCGCCATTTTCTATTTTTATGATTTTAACCCAAAATCCTCTTGTTCCATTTGTTTTTCAGTGATGTTTTCTTTCGTTTGCTCATTTACATTTCCTAATGCGACCGCTTCGTGTTCTTTTGCGACAAGCTTATCTAATTGAGGATATTCTTCCTTAATTTCCCCTAACGGTTTCCCTTGTTTAGATAACTCATCTAGGGCGAACTGTTTTTCTTCCTCGCTAACAGGCTCTTTATTTTTCATTTTCTGTAAAATAACCCCCAAAGTATAAGCGGGCGTTAATTGAACTTCTTTTTTATAAACATTATTGTATGCCCCATAAGCAGAATAACGCATAATTTCATCTTCGGTCATACGATTTATAAAACGCTCTGCTTCTTCTCGATTCATTTTTAGATGAGGGTCATTAACATAAGCGGAAATTAATGTTTTTTTCATCGCATCAATATGACCCATTAGCATTTTTGACAAGTCTTCATTATCTTTATTTTCCAACTTATAGCTCACCAATGCTCTTAACTTCGCATATTGCTCATTAATACCGTTAAATTTTGCCTCATTTCCCTCTTCTTCATTTACAATAGTAAATTTTGTATTAATATTGGTGAAATCTTTTAAGAAATCATCAATTGAGTTAATATCTGTTTTATTTTCTGAAGTTAAATTTTTCAACCCCACTTTCAACATCGCTTCGGTAAAATCCAACATAACTTGTCCGCCATCTTTGGATTTTAATGAAATCACCCCCATATCGGAGCCAAAGCTACTAATTTTAATTTGATACCCTTTAAGGTTTTCGTCATCTTTTTGTTTTGCAAGAATATGATTAGTTACCCCTACGGTAATTTCAGTATAAATCAGATTATTAAGTTGACCTTTTAAATGGGCTGGAACTTCATCCTCTTTGTAGGTGGCGATTTTCGCTTGCAACTCTTTGCGTTTTTGGATTGTTTCATTAATATTTGCTTCGGCAATATAAGCATCAAAATAAAAAACTTGGCTTTTTATATCTTGAATCTTTATTTTGCCACTTTCGATATTTTTATACAATTCCAACAAATCTTCTTCTGAAAGCTCACTTTTCCCTATCTTACGAGCAAACTCTCTAATCATATTCGCTTGAAGTGGGGTCAATTTATCGCCATTCTCTTTTAAATAAGATTTAAACTCTAATGCACTTTTAATTTGCACAAGCAATAATTCTTTGAATTTTTGTTCTTCACTTAAACTATTATTTTGTAAAATTTGCTGACTATTCACTAAATAATCAACACCTGCTTTGGCAAGTTTTTCTGCATTTGGCAAAGGGGGATTAGAATTTTTAGCCATTTCAAAGAGTTCTTTAGCCGCGATAAGCTTTTCTTCTGTTGGCTTAACTTCATTCCAAATTTCCGCAAATTCTGGACGTTTAGCAACAAAAGCGTCCATTTTTCTTTCAATTTCTTTATATTCTTGTGATTGGAAAAACGCTTCCACTTTATCAAAACGTTGTTGTAATACCGCCATTGCAGCTAAATGAGATTGAATATTGTATTGCTGTCTTTCAATATTACGCTGAATACGACTATCCTCTTCACGAGTATTTTGAACCTGTACTGTTTTCTCAATATAGTCAAGGTTTCGCATAAAACGCACACGCTCACGCAAAAGCTCTTGTTTTTCTTGTTGCTCTTGCAATGTGGCTTCTAAAATAATTTTATTGTTCGCCTCTGTCGCAAACTGTTTAAATTGCTCAACTTTATCCTTAATTAAAGCGGAAAAATCCAAATCCCCTTTCACTTGCTCCATATAATCAATGATTAATGCAAGTTCTTCTTTGGTGGCGTTTTCAATGTCTGCTTTGGTTAGGTTGCTGAGGTAGGTTTTGATATTATTCATAGCTTTATTCTTGAAAAATCACTTTGTTTTATTTTAAATAAAAAACAGAGAAAACAAGTTCAAGTAAGGAATAACGGCTTTGTGCATTTGGTCAAGAGGGGCGGAATGGAAAGGTTATCGAGATTGCCATATTCAAGGTGATTTAGTCCTGATTTACCAATACGTTATAGACGATGAATTTGATGAATTGAAATTTTCTCGTTTAAATACCCATTCGCAAACTGCTTTGAAATAGAAGTAATCAATATGTTTATAAAAATACCCTCAATAACTAACGTCTTGAATCATTCGCCTGTTGCAGTAAAATGCGGCTTTCTTTTAGGAATTGTTCGGAATAGTCGCCAAACCAATGGTGCACTTCATCAAAAGCTTGGATAAAGCCGGCTTTATCGTTACGTTTGAAGAAATCCAAACCTTGTTCAAAGCTCTCTTTTAGCGATTCAATAGTATCTATATTTTCCGGCTTATCAGCAATAATGTCTGCGTATAGACTACCGTCTTGAGCAAATAAACGCCCGATCATCGCTAATTCTAATCGGTAAATTGGGGAAGATAACGCCAATAATTGCGACAATTGTATAGGCTGACGGGAAAGGTGCAGCCCGAATACAAAAGTTGAAAAGTGGCGTAACGCTTGAATATACGTCATTGCGTGGTCGTGTTCTGCTGCTTCAATCTGTTCGATTTTCGCCCCCCAAATTTTCATTTGTTCAATCAACCATTCATAACGCTCAGGGTAACGCCCATTACAGCAAGCAATAACTTGTTTTGCTTGACTCGCAATATCCGGTCCGAACATTGGGTGTAAGCCAACTACCGCTCCATTATGCACTTCCAGCATTTTTTGCAGTGGCTGATATTTAACAGAAGTTAAATCTGCCAAAATCATATTTTCGGTTAAATAAGGCTTTAAACGCTCGATAGTTTCTAAGGTGTTGGCAATCGGCACACAAACAATCACTAAATCAGCGTTGGCTAAAATAGTTGCGGCATTGCCCCAATCATTTCGTCCTAAGGCTTCAACGTTATAACCGGATAAGGTTAAATAATTGCCGAATAATCCACCTAATTTCCCTTTACCGCCTACAATTACAATTTTTTGGATAGCAGAATTCACTCTTTTGAAACCGTGCTTGTTTTCATTGGCGTAAGATTCACGCATTACACGGCGTAGCACATCTTCAATTAGATCGGCAGGAACACCTTGCTTTTCCGCCTCTTCTCGGCGGGCGGAAATCATTGCGGTTTCTCGCTCAGGGGCATACACAGGAATGCCGTGTTCTGATTTTACTTTTCCCACTTCTGCCACAAGGGCTAGGCGTTGGGAAAGTAATGCTATAAGTTGTTGATCAACTTGGTCAATTTGTTCACGTAACGGAGCTAATGGGTTCATAATTCTTACCAATATAAAAACAAGCGGTCGTTTTTATCTCATTTTTTGCAAATGATTAATCACGCAATTTTGCTGCAAAATTCGTTAAGAGATCTTCTGTAGTTTGCCAGTCAATGCAAGCATCGGTAATGGAAACACCGTATTTCATCTCACTAAACGGCAATTCTGATGATTGATTACCTGCGTGCAAATTACTTTCAATCATTAAACCGATAATCGAGGTATTGCCTGCAAGTAGTTGCTCCAATACATTTTCTGCCACAATCGGTTGGCGGCGGTAGTCTTTGTTTGAATTACCATGACTACAATCGATCATAATCGCCGTAGGTAAGTTTGCTTGTTTTAGTACCCATTCACAATCATCAACGTATTGCTTTTCATAATTTGGGGTTTTGCCGCCACGTAAAATAATGTGTCCATCGGCATTACCTTTAGTTTTGAGTAGAGTTACCTGCCCTTTTTGGTTGATGCCGATAAAACGATGACTTTGAGCAGAAGATTGCATTGCATTGAGAGCAACAGCTAAACCACCGTCTGTACCGTTTTTAAAGCCAACCGCCATTGATAAACCTGAGGCTAATTCACGGTGAGTTTGGGATTCTGTGGTTCTTGCACCAATTGCAGACCAGCTGAATAAATCCGCTAAATATTGCGGTGTCATAGGATCTAAAGCTTCCGTTGCAAGCGGTAAACCGAGTTCTGCTAAATCAAGGCAGAGTTTACGCCCAATACGCAACCCTGTTTCAACATCAAAAGAGCCGTCTATTTTAGGGTCGTTAATTAAGCCTTTCCAACCTACTGTTGTGCGAGGTTTTTCAAAATAAACACGCATTACGATGTAGAGCTTATCGCTTACTTGGTCTGAAAGTGCCTTAAGTTTTTTGCCGTATTCAATGGCGGCGATTGGATCGTGAATAGAACAAGGTCCGATCACAATTAATTGGCGTTTATCACGTTTGTGGATAATATCCGAGATCTCTTTGCGTGAACGTTCAATTTGCTCGCGTAAGTGTTCAGGCAATGGGAACTCTTGTTTTAGTTCTTGTGGGGTAAGTAAAACTTTTTCATCTTGAATATTCACATTATGCACGCTATCTTGATTAAATACAGTGTTCATTTTTATTTCCTTATGTAAACTTTAAATTACAAATACTTTACAGCTTTATTTTTAAAGTTTCAACTATTTTTTGCTTAACCGCATCAACACTGATTTTCTCCATCCAATTATTGCCTTTGGCTTTAGTCGCCCAAGCCATTTCTTGCCAAGATTTACCGTAGGATTGCAAAATCGCTTCATCATACACAGACACCACTTTATCTAAATCTTGATAAGGTCCTGTTCGTCTTGGGTTATGAATAGCATATAAACCGATAACAGACGTATTTTGAGTAGTAGCAATATGAGCTGGTCCTGAATCTGAAGAGATCACTAAATCAACCTGACGGATAATGCCTGCAAGTTGTTTTAATGACGTTTTACCCGCAATATTTGTACTTTCCGGTGCAAGTTGCTGAATGTTAGCTGCTGTTTCCATTTCATATTGCGAAGGAGAACCTGCAATTAATACATTAATATTTTGCTTACTTAACCAATTAGCAATTTCTGCGTATCTTTCCGGCAGCCAATCTTTCTCTTTTTTACTTGAACAAGGGGCAATTAGTATGTTTTTCCTTGTAAAATCAATAAATTGATTGCCATAAGCTAAATCTTCATCACTCACAGGTAAATGCCATTTTGCCGATAGATCCGTTACCCCAATCGCTTTCGCAAACATCATTTGACCATCAAGAACGTGAGGGGAATTTGTTATTTCTACTTTCTGATTGGTAAATAACCATTGCATTTCTCTTGCTCTATCTTTATTAAAGCCGATTTTTTTATCAGCTTTAATGCCAAGCGAAAGCATTGATGCCCGAAATGCAGTTTGCAAATTAAGTAAAAAATCAAACCGCTTGTGAGAAAGTTTTTTCCATATTGTAAATATTTCTTTCCACCCTAATTTTTTATCAAAAGGAATTAATTGCACATTAGGGATATCTTTCATTAAAGCGGCTTCGGTTTTACCGATAATCCAAGTAATTTCAGCGGAAGGATAATGCCGCTGAATAGCTTGCACAACGGCTAAAGTATGGCATACATCACCAATAGCGGAGAGGCGTAAAATACAAATTGAGAGAGGTTTATTTGACATCATAATTTACTGGATTAAACATTGAGTAAGCTTATATTAAGATATAAAAAAAGCCACATAAAGTGTTTTATGTGGCTTTTGGTGCTACCCGGTTAGATTATTCAACTCTTAAAATACGGCAAGTGTTTGTGCCGCCTGCTTTTAATTCATCACCGTGTGTCAAAAGCACTAATTCGCCGGTTAATAAATAACCTTGCTCTTTTAATAAAGAGATTGCTTTTTTCGCTCCGTCCATTGTACGGCTGTCTTCATTGTAATATACAGGGGTTACACCACGATATAATGCACAAAGATTTAATGCTTTTTGATTGCGAGACATTGCATAAATTGGTAAGCCTGAGCTGATACGGCTGGTTAATTTTGCTGTTTCACCTGAGTGAGTTAATGAAATAATTGCAGATACGCCTTCTAAATGGTTTGCTGTGTACATTGCAGACATTGCAACGGCTTCTTCAATTGATTTAAATGTGCCTTCCATACGGTGGCGAGAGATGTTGATGCTTGGCATTGTTTCTGCACCTAAGCATACATCAGCCATTGATTTTACTGTTTCAACCGGATAATCGCCGTTTGCTGTTTCGCCTGAAAGCATTACCGCATCCGTACCATCTAATACTGCGTTAGCAACGTCCATTACTTCAGCACGGGTAGGCATTGGTTTTTTGATCATCGATTCCATCATTTGTGTTGCGGTAATCACTACACGGTTTAATTTACGTGCACGACGGATTAAACGCTTTTGTACACCAACTAATGCTGCATCGCCAATTTCAACCCCTAAATCACCACGAGCCACCATCACAACGTCTGCACCTAAAATGATGTCGTCCATTGCTTCTTCGGTTGCAACAGTTTCTGCACGTTCAACTTTTGCCACGATTTTTGCATCTAAACCTGCTTCTTTCGCTAATTGGCGAGCATATTCTAAATCCGCACTTGATTGTGGGAATGAAACCGCTAAGTAATCTACACCGATTTTCGCGGCTAATTTAATATCTTCTTTATCTTTTTCAGTTAGTGCAGGAGCTGATAAACCACCGCCTAATTTGTTGATTCCTTTATTGTTTGATAAAGGACCACCAACGGTTACTTCAGTGTGAACACGTACACCTTCAACCTCTAATACTTTAAGTTGCACGTTACCATCATCTAATAACAGAATATCGCCCGGTACTACATCGTTTGGTAGATTTTTATAGTCTAAACCTACTGCATATTGATGACCTTCGCCACGCGGTAAATCTGCATCTAAGGTAAATTTGTCGCCAATGTTTAAGAAAATTTTGCCATCTTTAAAAGTCGAAACACGAATTTTAGGACCTTGTAAATCGCCTAAAATAGCCACGTGGCGACCTAATCTTGAGGCAATTTCACGCACTTTATTCGCACGCTCGATATGATCTTCAGGAATACCGTGAGAGAAGTTCATACGAACCATATTCGCACCTGCCGCAATAATTTTTTCTAATGTATTGCCACGATCCGTTGCTGGTCCCATTGTACAAACGATCTTGGTTCTTCTGAGTTTTCTAGACATTATTTGACTCCGTAATAAATTTAAAAAATATAAGTTAAAATCTTTCTAAGCACTTGATTATGCGTTAAACGAGGGTCATTATACGCCTAAATGACAAGAGTTTAAATACAAGTTAAGGAGAATGTTATGAATATTTGGATTATGCGGCACGGAGAAGCAGGTTTTAATGCCCCAAACGATGCCGCTCGTAGTTTAACCGACAATGGTATAAAAAACGTCATCTCACAAGGCAAATGGCTTGGAGAATATTTAAACAACAAGCAAATTAAACTAGACAAAATTCTGGTTAGCCCTTACCTCCGTGCTAAACAAACCCTTGAAAACCTCATTACAGGTATGCAAGCGGTCAATTTTTCGCAAAATTTTGCAAGTCTTACTGAAGAATGGGAAGAAATTACGCCTGATGGCAATCCTTATGTGGTCGAAGACTATCTTCATTTTTTAAGAGGAGAAGGGGCAAAAAATATTCTACTGATTTCTCATTTACCTCTGGTGTTTGATTTAAGTCAACGTTTAACGAATAATCAAGGTAATGTACAATTTCCAACTTCCACCATTACTGAAATTCATTGGGTTGGAAACAACGGCGAAGTTGCCGAAATAAAACACGTTTAGTCCTATTTTTTATATTGTCAATAAAAATATTTTCACTATTTTTGCAAATTGTCTAATTTATAGACTTCCAAAATGATTAAAAAGTGCGTATTATACGCCCCCTAAATCAGTAAAACTGATAACTAAATGATTAATAAAGAAGTACGGTATTTGCCGTACTTTTTATTTGGATATCCCTCTGGTTAAAATTACTTCAAATTTGTTAATAAAAGGTTAAAAATGCAAATAGGACAATATGAAATTAAAAACCGTATTTTCCTTGCACCGATGGCAGGTATTACCGACCAGCCGTTTCGCCGATTATGTAGCCAACTTGGTGCAGGTTTGACGTTTTCAGAAATGATGTCCACAAATCCTGATGTATGGCATACCGAAAAATCGAGATTGCGTTTAGCTCATCACGAAGAAATCGGCATTAATGCTGTACAAATTGCAGGTTCAGATCCAATAGAGATGGCAGAAGCCGCAAAAGTGAATGTTGAATATGGTGCCGATATTATTGATATTAATATGGGTTGCCCCGCTAAAAAGGTAAACAAAAAAATGGCAGGCTCTGCTCTGCTGCGTGAACCTGAATTAGTCGCTCAAATATTAGATGCTGTGGTTAATGCTGTTGATGTGCCTGTTACGCTAAAAATTAGAACAGGCTGGGATCTTGAAAATAGAAATTGTCTGACAATAGCCAAAATTGCAGAACAAGCCGGCATTAAAGCCCTTACTATTCACGGACGTACCCGCAGTTGTTTATTCAATGGCGAGGCGGAATATGAAAGCATCAAAGCCGTTAAACAAGCTGTATCAATCCCCATTATTGCTAATGGCGATATTATTTCGGCTGAAAAAGCGAAATCTGTTTTAGATTACACGAATGCTGATGCAGTAATGATTGGGCGAGGAAGTTTTGGCAATCCTTGGCTATTTAAGGAAATCAACGATTTTTTTGAAACCGGGCAATATTCCACATTACCCGAAAATGAAAAATATCAACTGATGTTTAAGCATATTGAAGACTTACACCACTTTTATGGGGAAGAAAAAGGCTATCGAATTGCTCGTAAACACGTTGGTTGGTATGTGGAACAGTTACAACCGGAATCAAATTTTAAACGCACTTTTAATACGTTAAGCTCAACCAAAGAGCAATTAAACGCATTAGAAGATTTTGTTAAATCGATTCGTTAGAATCTTAATAATAAAGTTGGATAGAAAAAAATGTTAGAACAACAACCTACACAAAACCCATTAACAGTAACAATGTTAAATGCACAAGCACAACAGGTTAATAAACCTCTTCGTGATAACGTTAAAGCAGCATTAAAAAACTATTTATCTCAATTAAATGGTGAAGATCCAACAGAATTATACGAATTAGTATTATCTGAAATCGAACACCCGATGTTAGATATGGTGATGCAATACACTCGTGGTAACCAAACCCGTGCAGCAACAATGTTAGGTATCAACCGTGGTACATTACGCAAAAAATTAAAAAAATACGGTATGGGTTAATCTGAACTACCATAAAAAACGATTTAATTCGTATATTAATTAGGCAAAATAAAAACGCTGAACATACCATTCAGCGTTTTTTCTATTTTATTTAAGTGCCTAGAACTTCATTTCAAATGCTAAACTGAAATTTCGTCCGGGAGCAGCAAATCGGGTATAATTGCTACCTTGGTCTTGATTGACTGCATTCACACTAGATTGGCGTACAGACTCCCAAGTGGAATATTTACGATTAGTTACGTTATAAATACCACCACGTAAAGTATAGTTTTTATAGTTGAGATAGCCCGTAATATCATGCGTATACCAAGAATTGGTGAGCTTACCGCCTAAATCAACACGATGTATACCGTGGTGTCGTGTTCCTGAAACCTCCTCTGCTTTTTTAGCTCTAGAGTAAGTAGTTGTAATTCCAATTCCCCATTTTTCTTCGGGATGATCATAGCCAAATCCAAACACATAGCGAGCAGGTTGAATCGCATCTAATATCGGATCATTTACACTGGTCAATCTTTGGTCGGTGAGTTTCCGATCTTTTACTTTGACACGGTTATACGCTACCGAAGAATAAAATCCATCAGGAATTAGTGAGAGAATACCGTGTAGATCGAATTTAGCGATTAAATTCACTCCATTTAAAACCACATCTTGAATATTATGGTAGTTATAGAAACATTCGGATTTCTTATGTGTGAGTTTTTTACAAGCCGTTGCGATCATATTCCGATAATTATTTCGGAAATAGCTCACATCAATATAACCAAATTGCCCTTTAAAACTTACCCCCATTTCATGATTCATTGATTTTTCCGGCTCTAAGCGGTGGTTGCGTTGCTCATTTTGCACATATTCATTATCAATCAAGCCAATATGAGTTCGTTTACCATAAAGTTCGTAGAAAGCCGGTACTCTAAATCCATTGGAAATACGGTATGAAAGTGCAATAAAGTCGCTTGGTTTGAGCGTGATACCACCATTCCAAGACCAATTTCGATAAGTTCGACTAAGTGTCCATAGATCATCAGATTTAAATCGATGTTGATCAAAACGTACCCCTAAGCCAAGATCAACATACTCGCTAGTTATTAAATCACGGAAGCTGACAAAACGGCTGTCTCCTTTAATTTTACGAGGTTCGCAGTTTAAAATACCACCATGTTTATTATCACATAATGATACAGTTTCAATACTACGTGGAAGGCGTCGATAGATATAAGGATCATCTAATCGTCCTCTGCCGCGAATATTGATATAGCCGCCTTTGGTGTATTGGGCATACATATCACCGTGGTTCATTAGAGAATTAAAACGATCAAATCCAAGGCTAAAATTCATCTTATGAGTCTGTTTAAATATCCCTTGCCCAGCAGTAAATGCTTTATCAAATTCTAAGCGGATCAAGCGGTGTTTTTCTTGATAATTATTGCGTTCAGTTTGATACATAGACCAAGCTTTATCCAAGCTAGGGCGGCAATTTTTATCAACGTTCGGATAATCGCTACAATGCAAGCGGTGCATACGGCTATATAACTCAATATTTTGTTTATCAGCAATGAGTTTAAAACTATCCAGCCAACGATTATTTTCCGGCTTATATTGATAATTGAAACCTAAACGACGTTTATGATGATGTTCATCAAAGAATTTTACACGGCTATAACGCAGCCCGTAAGGGATACTTCTATCAAATACTAAGCCATCTAAAATATTATTACCTTCATAAACAGGGTTCTTACTCCATAGATTATCTAGCTTGATATTAACATCATCTTTTGTGTAGTAAGCCGGCGTTTGCATATCACGTATATCATAACGCTGCTTCGTATCTTCTAAAACCGCACCAAGATAATGAGAAGAGTTAAAATGATAACCTAACTTCACGAAAACAGAATTGCTCTTATAATCCAAAGGATTTGGTGCAATACGCTCTTTACCTGTATATTCTTTAGCAGATAACTGCTCTGTACGATAAGGAATTTGCTCAATCTGTTTACGCTCTTCAGAAGTATATTCCGGTGCTTTTCTAAACGGGAAATTATCACGATTCAATTTAACGCTTGCTCGTGGGGTGCAATCCAATGTTGGACAAGCATCCTCTACGATAAAAAATGATCCTCCAGGAGCATTTTGTGCAGACCCGGGGTAAAGATCATAGCGATTTTCAAAACCGGTGATACGTTGAATATTATGATGTAGTTTATTGGCTTCAGAGTGAGTTTTAGTCTCTTTACCGTTACGATGGGTCGCAATCACAAGGGCTTCAAATCCGTTGGCTTCTCCCGCAGCGGCAATAGATTGTAAAAAATGGCTATTTTTGCTGGTATAAGCGGTCTTAGTATCTAATCCCCACTGTTGTCCATCTTTAATTACATCCTGAGCATCTTTACTGCGAAAACTAATTGCTCCACCGAGAGCACCAGAGCCATATTCAGCAGAGCTTGCCCCTTTGCTTAATTCAATTGAGCGAATATTCTCATATTCGATTTCATTTATCGCCCCACCATTAGCACTTGAGCCAAGAGTATTATAATGCTGTGCTTGTGGTAGACCATCAACTAACATAGCAACTCGGTTTTTATCTACTCCTCGAATAGCATAACCACTACTAGCTCCTCTACCTTGTTCAACAACCGAAATCCCGGGATCATAGCGAGTTAAATCACGAATCCCAAGAATTTGATTTTTACTCATCTCACTATAATTTTTAACAACTTTTCCTAATCCGGTTACTTCGTTTTGACGCTCGTGAG
This sequence comes from Mannheimia sp., assembly GCF_056854775.1. Taxonomy (NCBI): domain Bacteria; kingdom Pseudomonadati; phylum Pseudomonadota; class Gammaproteobacteria; order Pasteurellales; family Pasteurellaceae; genus Mannheimia; species Mannheimia sp. Next base: position 17,942 of record NZ_JBXGGI010000074.1, on the reverse strand, counting down.
CGTAACGACTTTCTGTTACAATAACTTCGTCTAAAACAGCTACATCACTATTTTCTGTCATTTTTTCATTTTCAGTCGCCGCACTATATGAATGGGAAAGTGCAAACAACACCGCTGACGCAATGGTTGAATAGCGAAAATGATGATATTTCATTATCATTAAGTAGGATCTCCTTTATTTAATTTTGCAAATTTTTATAAAAAATAACCCGCTTGCTTAAGTGAAACGAGCGAAGAAATTATGATTATTTTTCTATTTGACGTTTACCGCCAAACATAATACTGACTTTATCTTTATCCGTTTCTGCACTATGTACAATACCACCTAATTCAGTTGCTTTAGGACCATAAAAACCCCCTTCAAATTGGGTATTGATATGAACTACCGTGCCACCATTGGTACTTTTCGGATCAAGATTAAAACCAGAATCACTCGTTTTGGCAGTCCCTGCAAAACCATTAGCCTTCACTTCACCTTCAAGTGTTAGCATTGGACGTTCTTCAACGCCATCATTAGCAATCAATTTGCCATTGATTTTTTTATTGGCAAAATCTACATCAAAGAGTGAGCGAGTACCACTTTCACTATTACTTGGTGATTCAGCTCCTACCGGACCGGATTTGCTATGAATTATCCCATTCCAAGTTCCGCGATATTGCACCATTCCGCTTGGTAAATCCATCACAGCTGTACGTTCACCCACCAAATATTGATGAGCACTATCATTATCGTTTTCTACATTGTAAGTCCCAAATTTGACATAGTCTAAATTATTACAACAAACTGAAATTCGATACGTTTTACCATTTATAGTACGGGTAACCACATCATCAAATTTCATTTCGGAAAAGCTATTTTTACCTTCTGCGATAAGAGGAATTTGCTGATTATTAATAATCAAATGTGTCGCATTCCCGAAAGTATCCATTTCAGTTTTACTCAAGTCTTTCAAGTTAATTTTGAGAGCATCAAAGGTTCTTTCGCTATCATTTTCTTTTGCATCCCGTTTGCCTGCAAAAACAACAAATATTGACTTATCATCCGCTAAGAATTTACCGGCGAGTTCTTGAGCCTCTCCGCCAAAAAATCCGCCTTCAAGGGTAGTAGAACTTTTACCAAAATAAGGATCATCGGGATTTTTTGCATTTGCTTTACCTGCAAAGCGATTGCCTTTAATTTTGGCATCTATGTAGTACATTGGTTTAATTTCTTGCTCTGTAGTACGACTAACATAACCATTACTTACTAATGTTCCAGTTAAAGTTTTATTAGTAAAATCAGCAGTAAACTCGCCTGTATGCCCCATTGGTTTCGTAGCATCATCAACATTAACATCGTGCCTATTTTCCGGCGTAGCGCCAATGTTTATACCTGCTGCTGAATTATTAAAATACTTGTTATCTTTCCCTTTTCTTGCATCAGTAGTAAAATCCCAATATCCATTATAAGTAGCTTTTTGGGCTGGCATTGCTTTTGCAGGCTCAGTACCTAAATAGTAAACATACCCATGTGCACCTATTCTAAAAATATCTTTAGCCTCCCTTTCAGGTTTTGCCCCAGAGTGCAATACATAACCAGAACGGACAAAATTAAAATCTCTAGTATGTAGTTTGTGATTACCATCATGAGTATGACTAAATCCGTCATCACTACTACCGTACGCTTTTACCTCTTCTTCATACGGAATTTTGGTTATATCTCCAGTAATCTCCGTTATATCACCAATAGGAGCGACTTCTTCTCCCCCTTTCGCAAAAGGTTGTAAATTACGACGCGGAATTTTGGCTGAAAAACCAAATCCCGGTTTCAATAGGGCTTCCGCTTCAGTACTATTTACTGTACGTCTTGCATTGCTATTATCATCTTGTAAACTTGGTTTTTGAGGTACATTTGGCGTATGAGATTCAGCTTTGGATGATTGAACATCAAAGCTTCCACCATTTGCTGAGCAAGCAGTAAGTAGTGCCGCATTAAGCAGTACAAAACCGCTTTTAAGTTTAAACATAGCGTCTCCTTTAAAAATAAAATAAAAACAAATAAAATAATAATCATTATCATTTTATTTGTTATATAAACTAATGTAAAGACTTGGACTTATTTTGTAGTACTTTAATGCTTTTTTAGTTAAGTAGGTGAGGCTGGAGATAAGGCTAACGCTTTGAGTACAACTAATTGATTTTTAGATAATAAATTAAGAGGCTGACAAACCGCTATTGCTGTATTAAGCGATTCGAAGTCAAAAGTCGAGTTTTCAATCTGAAAGTGCGGGTAAGTTTTAGATAACTTGCAGTTTGAAAGATAGATTGTATTTGGTCATAAAAACCTGCCCCTTAATCAGTTGGTTGTTTAGTCCAACTTTAGGGCAGATTATTACCCAGCTTTTTTATGCTCTACAAGCGGTTAATTTTCCATAAAAATTTGCAAGAAATTTATCCATTCTATTGTTTTTATGCAAAACGTGTTATTTGCTTGTATCTTCATCAACTTGCAACAGCGGAAACCCACCTAAATCTTTAAGGCGATTCACCATTGCACAAAATAACTCTGTGGTTTTTTCGGTATCGTATAATGCACAGTGGGCTTGGTGTCCGTCAAAACTAATTTGGGCGGCTTGGCAGGCTTTAACTAACACCGTTTGTCCGTACATAAAACCTGCAAGGGTTGCAGTATCAAACATTGCAAAGGGGTGGAAGGGATCACGTTTAGCATTAATCCTTTTAACCGCTGCCTGTAAAAATCCCTGATCGAACGCAGCATTGTGAGCCACAATCACCGCACGTTGGCAACCCTGCTCTTTCATCGCTCTACGCACCATTTTAAACATTTCGGGAATAGCGATATTTTCTGCCACCGCACCTCGCAATGGGTTATCAATATCAATGCCGTTAAACTTTAGCGACTCTGGGTTAATATTCGCCCCTTCAAACGGTTTGATATGAAAATGGCATTTTTGGTCTTCCACTAAGTAACCGTTTTCGTCCATTTTAACCGTAATTGCCGCCAGTTCTAATAACGCATCAGTTTGAGCATTAAGCCCCGCAGTTTCAACATCAATCACAACGGGCAAATAACCACGAAAACGATTTTTTAATAGATTATAATCGGTTGGTGGTGTAGTCGATTGAGAGGTAGATTCAGTTATATTTTCCATTTTTATTTCAACTTAAAAATACAAGCGGTCTGATTTGCAAAATTTTTTACAAATCCGACCGCTTGTGAATAGATAAAAGGAATTAGTTTCCTAATGCGGCTTGTGCGTTTTTGTTTTCAATAAATTCGATTTTATAACCATCCGGATCTTCCGCAAAAGCAATAACCGTTGTGCCGCCTAATACAGGACCCGGCTCACGGGTAATTTTACCACCTGCCGCACGCACATCTTCAATCGTTTGATAAATATCATCAACACCTAATGCAATATGACCATAAGCAGTACCTAGCTCGTAGCTATCCACACCCCAGTTGTAAGTCAGCTCAATAACTGCACTTTCGCTTTCGTCAGCATAGCCTAAGAAGGCTAAAGAGTACTTGTATTGCTCGTTCTCACTTCTGCGTAACAAACGCATACCTAACACTTCGGTATAGAATTTGATTGAACGCTCTAAATCTCCAACGCGTAACATTGTGTGTAAAATTCGCATATTTTCTTTCCCCCTTGAAGTTAAAAAATCTTGCGTATTATGGCATAATTTGAGCTTAAAATCATTTTCTTTCCATTTTTTAGGATTATTTATGGCTCACGATCACGACAGCCCATCAAAACTTGAAATTGCCACACACGCAGCCCTGCCGATGGTGTTAATGCTATTTATTGAAATGGCACTTAATTTTTACGCCTCTCCGGATAATGCTATTTTCATCTCCCCTTATTTATTGGCGTTTTTTGTTACCTCTTTCATCGCCATTTTAGTATTATGGAAAGGTGAGATTTGTCGTGGGCAAACCAGCCGCTTAACCTTTATTCTGCCTTTTTTACTGATTTTTGCAGTCGGAAATTTTATTTATTCGATTGCTTTCACACCTAAATATAACCCAATGGCAATTGCAAGTTTTGCTGCCATTTTATCTTGCTTGATCTATTTTCGTTTGCCGGAAGATGAAACGCTCTACAACACGTTGATGTATTGTGGTTTTGGCATTGTGGCAATCGGCATTATTCAATATTTAGCAATTTATTGGATTGAACTGCCTTCACTATTTAACGGCATTCGTGCCAATAATTTTGCTCAAGTGCTGCTTGGCATTTTACTCGCTGGCTGGTATTTAATGTTAGCAAAAAGCCGTTTAGAGGTTTTCTTGAAATTATTGGTAAAAGCCGCCTTAATTGTCTTGATACTTAACTACTGCTGGTCAGCATTTGTGTTATATCAACATTTGCAAATTATGCCGGAAATGCCATTGCTCTCATTCATTCTTTATTTTGCTGCACAATTTGTGATTTTGCTGATGCTGGCGTGGTTACTACTTGGAAAAAATATCAAAAATCCGACCGCTTGGAGTGTCGCTACAACCCTTGCAATCTTATATCCATTCGCCAATGTAGCCTGATTTTATGAAATGGGTATTACGCATTTTCGGCATACTTACCGCAATATTCATTGCGGTGATTGCCTTTTTATGTGTGCCTAATACCCAACTTGCTACTCCCATTAACTGGATTTTACCGAAAGAGTGGAAAGTGAAAATTCCACAAGGGTTACACCTAAATTGGCAAGGTTCATCAGTTTCACAATTTCAACTTTCTTATCGAGATTGCCCGCTGATTAGTGCAGATAAAACAGATCTCACTTGGATTAAGCAAAACCACCTATTTGTTGAAAAATTAGACATTGACTCCCACTGCTTATCACTCTTTCCCAAATCGGAAAATAATTCCAACACTTCGCTAAAAGCATTACTGGCGGTGATTCCTGATGGCGAAGCAACTATCCACTCGCTTAATTGGAAAAATCTCCCGGAGAATTTTAACCCAAGAATTATCCACTTGTTAGAACAACAAACCGCCTTGAAAATTTCCCTGTTTAATGGAGAAATCAAAGCTACATTAGCTCAACAAGCGGTCGATTTTTCCGCATTTTTTACAAATGGGAAATTGAATGCCGATTTAACTTACCAACCAAGCAAGCAAGAGCAACATAAGCTTACACTTTCTGCTGAAATTGAAGATAATTTCCTTACGCTTCCACACACTCTTTCAGCAGAATATTACTGGCAGCTGCCCGATGAAATCATTACAACCAAAGCCTTACAAAACGGGCATTCAACCTTGAATTGGCAGAAAAACGCCCAACAACAATTTGAAGGAAACTGGCAGGCAAGCCTTAGTACTGAAAATGATAAGCTCAATTTCCCTTTTCTGTTTGACGGCAAAAGCCTAGAAATCAAACAAGGGCGTTTTGATTGGAGCTTAACCGAACGTTTTCCGCTTCACGGCTTTGTTACAGCAAAAGTTACTCCACAATCTTTTACCAACCAGCCATTTTTGCCGCTTAAAACGGCTATTCGTATCAGCTTGCTTTCCCAAAACAGTTTAGGAAAAGGCAATATTGTGATCTCCAATTCAGAGGGCGAAATTACCGAACAAGGGCTGAATTTACCACTACGTTTGACAGGTAACATCAAGCACGGTAACTTTATTTTATACAGCAGTATTCCGCTGGATTTTCAGGGTAATTACGATGATTTAACCTTGAAGTTTTTACCCACTTCCCTGCTTCGTTTGACAGGGAAAGAGCGTTATTTAACGATTGATGATTTACGTTTTCCGCTTGCCGGGATCAAAATAGATAAACAAGGTATTCACGGGCGATTACACGCCATTCTTCGAGGACAAAGTCCTGACTTTAAAAATATTGAATTCCATTTAGATGGACAAGCTCAAAATTTTAAAGCAGGAGCGTTAGATTTTTTCCAAGATCCGAAAGACCCAAAAGCCGTTAAAGATAGCTGGAAATGGCGAATTTGGGGAAACTCCAATCTTAACGCTTTTAACAGTAAAGTAAATTTAAGCGGTAGAGGGCAATGGCATAAAAATACGGTGCAGCTTAACGAACTGAAGGGCGATTTATCCTCTGTGAGGCTTGATGGCACAACTATTTCCAAAACAGAGCTAACCAACGCCCAAACAATACAATTTAATATCAAAAAATTCACGCTTGACGGAGCTATTCAGCTCAAATCACCTGAAATTAAGTTTGATTACGGTGGTCTGCTACCAAAACCACAAGCAAAACTTGCTTTTAACGGTGAGTTAGAAAATCTTAATTTCAAAGGTACAGTAAATACCACCGAACTTGGTCCGCTTAAATTATTTGCTCGCCGCCAATTAACCGCAGATGCCAGCCAAATTATCGGTAAGCTATATTGGCTAGAGCAGTCTGCACAAGGCTTTCAACCTCTTTTTCCATTCCGTAGCCAATGGATAATTAATAACGGCACAATTCGTGGCGAAACGGCATTTACCGCCAGTGCAGAAAAAGGCTTAATTGCAGGCGGGCATTTAACCATTCGCAACGGAGGATTATCCTTACCAGATGGCGAGGCAAAAGGCATTGAATTTGCTCTACCTTACCGCTATCAAGATGGACGCTTTCATTTCGGTGTAAAAAAACCGATAGATGTCAAAGTCGCACAAATCAAACTCGGCGAGTTAGCCCTTGATAATGCCTCAATGAAAATTAATGGTTACTACCCTTACACTAAATCTAAACCATTGAATTTAAATCAATTATCCTTTAATTTATTTGGCGGTAAACTCAATGTAAAACGCTTCGCCTTACCGCAAACCGAAATTGCTTATCTGAATTTAGAGCGGTTAGATTTTGAGAAAATTTTGCAATTTATGCAATATCAACAAATCGATCTGAAAGGCAAAGCCAACGCTACCTTGCCATTTTGGCTAAGCGGCAAACCTTGCTACATCTGCGATGGCTTACTTACCCAAGCGGAAACCTCTTATTTAACCTTTACCCCTGAATTGCTTTCAGAAATGAAGAAAAGTGGTTACACCGAGCAAATTTTGTTACATTTAGTGGATAAAAGCACGATTAATGATTTTCGCAGTCTGATTAATGTCGGCTCAAAAGGCGATTTAGTGTTGGACGGAAAATTAAAATTATCGTCTAACCAAGATCAATCCAAAGTGAATTTAAACTATAATCACCGAGAAAATATGTTTGATTTGTGGAAATTAATTAACTACAGCTCACAATTTGAGCAAAAGCTAGAAAATTATCTCTACCAAAAATTAGATGATGAATAAAAATAACGGAAGAAAAATGAAAACAGCCTCATTTTGTTTTGCAATTTTTTTGCTAAATTTGACCGCTTGTACACCCAAAGTGCAGCTCGAAACGCCTGCTGATGGGATAACCATTAATATGAATGTAGTGGTAGATCACCGCATTGATGTGAAGATGGACGAAAAATCCCGTGCGGTGATCACGAAAAGTGAAAATAAAACGAAAAATTAGTTAAAGGTTGCCATTTGGTGATCTTTAAATTGCTGATAAATATCGGCTAATTTTTCCCCTGTTGGTAATACCAAATTCGGGCTTAAATCAAACATCGGCACAATCACAAATTCACGATTTTTCATCTCAATATGTGGCACGTCCAAACGCTCGGTTTGAATTTGCTCATTGCCGTATAAAATAATATCCAAATCCAACGTCCGCTCGCCCCAACGGCGTAAACGCACTCTGCCCTGTTCATTTTCAATGCTTTGTAACTTATCTAGCAATTCAGTTGGCGATAATTCGGTTTCAAATTTCGCTACGGCATTCACATAATCAGGCTGATCTTGCGGTCCAACAGGTTTTGAGCCATAAAATGGGCTAATTTCAAAATGAATTGCAAATTTTTTCAATTTTTCGACCGCTTGTTTAAGCTGTTCGAGAGGATTATCAAGGTTTGAGCCTAAGGCGATGTAGACAGTTTGCATAATTTTCCTTTCCTAAAAAAGTAGGAGCGAAAGATTTTTCGCCCCTACAACATTATTCAGTTTTAGATGTTTTCGTTTTTTTCTTAAACGTTCTACGGCGGCGTTTTTTCTTCGCTTCAGGCTGAATATTAGGCAAATGACGAACCGATTTTAACAACTCACCACGTTGCCCCTCATTGCTGAATTGGTATTCGTGCCACCAAGCAGCAAGTTCAATTAAATCGCCACCTTCAATTTCCGCACGCATCACTAACAAGTCAAAGCCTGCACGGAATTTGATATGTTCCAGCGTTTGTTGCGGGCGGTTGCCACTACGTTTCATCATTTGGAATTGCAATGCCCAAATATCACGAATAACCGAAGTATGACGACGATGCAAGGCGATAGCTTTGCAGCTATCTGCCAAGATGTCATTTGCCGCTAACATCATTGCATCGTGGCTGTTGAAACCACCTTCATTTTTAAGTTGTTCCATTTTTTCACGCAATGGATACCAAAGCAGTGCAGCAAATAAGAAAGCTGGATTAACAGGCAATTGATCTGCAATGCGTTCATCTGTTGAGGTTAATGCTTTATTAATCATACGCTCAGCATTTGAATCCCCTTTTGGGGTGAAAAACGGCGTTAATACAGGGAACAAGAATTGCCACAAATCGTATTCACGTAATAATTGATAGGTTTTTAGCCCTGCTCCTGTTTGTAATAATTTGAGCGATTCATCAAACAAACGAGCTGCCGGGATATTCGTTAAAAGCACCGCCATATCACGAATTGGAGCTTCTGTTGCTTTATCAAGGAACATATCCAGCTTCGCCATAAAACGAATGGCTCTGATCATACGCACAGGGTCTTCTTGGTAGCGGATTGCAGGCTCGCCAATGAGCGATAATTTGCCTGCTCGTAAATCCTCAATACCGTTGAAGAAATCAAAAATCAAGTTACGTTTGGTATCGTAATATAACGCATTGACGGTAAAATCACGGCGTTCGGCATCGTCTCTTAATGTGCCGTATACATTATCACGCAATAGCATTCCTTCATCGCTTACTTTCGAGATTTTGTCATTGCTGTGGGAAGCGTGCCCTGCTCGGAAGGTTGCTACCTCAAAAATTTCACGCCCGTAAACAATGTGAGCTAAGCGGAAACGACGACCAATCAAGCGGCATTGTCTGCCGAAAATACGTTGAATTTCTTCCGGGCGAGCATTGGTGGCAATATCAAAATCTTTTGGTTTTTTTTCAAGTAATAGATCACGAATACAACCACCAACAATATAGGCTTCAAACCCGGCAAGATGTAATTTATCTACAATCGAAAGAGCATTTTTAGGGAAATCCTTCGGACTAATCCCATATTGAGCTGCACTTACCGTGAATTTTTTATGTAGGAGATGAGAAGGCACATCTGTTTGATGACCTTTACTGCCTTTTTTATGGCTTTTTTGTTCTGTTAATTTAGGGGCTGAACGTTTAGAGCGACTGGATTTAGTTGTTTTCTCCGCTCTTGGTTCAACTTCTGGCTTATTTTCCTTCTCTTGCTTTTTTGGTTTGGAAAATAATGACTTAATATAATTAAAAATAGTACACCTCTAAATAGTAAATGCCTCTTTAAAAGAGGCATTATGTAACTTGATTATAAACCTAGCTGCTTCTCGCGAATTTCAGCTAATGTTTTGCAATCTATACATAAATCTGCAGTTGGGCGAGCTTCTAAGCGTTTGATGCCGATCTCAACACCACAGGTTTCACAAAAACCGTAATCATCTTCTTGAATTTTATGTAACGTTTGCTCAATTTTTTTCAACAATTTACGTTCACGATCACGATTACGAAGTTCTAAACTAAACTCTTCTTCTTGACTTGCACGATCGTTAGGGTCAGCGAAGTTCGTCATATCTTCTTGAAGCTGGCTTTTTGTGCGTTCTGCTTCTTCCATAATTTGACCGTGCCACGCTTTCAGAATTTTTTTGAAATGCTCACGTTGAGCTTCATTCATATACTCTTCATCTTTTGCCGGCTCATAAGGCTCAACACCTGCTAATGCTAATAAACCAAGAGAGGTGGTTTTAGCCGTTTCAGTCATAGATTACTCCTTGTTTGGAATTTTATTGTTAAAATTATATCCCGAATACAACCTAACTTCCTTGTAACTACATTATACGAAAAAATCAACATCTTCGGGTTTTTAGTAATGGCGGCTATAAATAACACAAAATCGAATGACTAACAAATAAATTTGCAAAAATTTTGCATTTATATTGATTTATTTGCTCAAAATTATAGCCGAATTTACGTTCGGCTATCATTCTGTTTATTTCTTACCAGCTTTTTGACCAATCGGCGAGCCATTTTTGAATCGTTTCATTAGAGGGCGGAGTAAATTCTAATGTGTTGTAGGTTGGCATTTCTGCAAAAGCAGGATCAACACCTTCCGCTAAAACAGGGTTCATTACATTATGGTAAGAAATAATATGTTGCGACTCAGGCTTATGCAAAAATGCTAAAAATTGATTTGCTAACGCTCTTTGTTTAGTCGTTTTTACAATTGCCGCATTTTCTACTTGAACTAAATGCCCTTCCTCAAATGGAGCTGCCACATATTTATCGGTGTTTTCGTGCCACTTATGATATAAAGGCGATGTAGTATAACTTAATACTAAATCCGATTCCCCTTTTAAGAAAGCTCCATAAGTTTCAGACCAACCTTTACCGACCGTTACGGTATGTTTTGCCAATGTTTTCCAAGCCGTTGGAGCTTCATCACCATACACTTGATTTACCCACATTAAGAAACCACGTCCAACGCTACTGGTTCTTGGATCTTGGTAGATAATCTTTAAGTCTTGGCGTTCAACCAGCTCTTTCAAACTTTTCGGCGGATTTTTCAACTTTTCTTTATCGTAAATAAAGGCATAAGAGCCTGTATCATACGGAAAGAAAATTTTATCTTTCATCTCTAATTTGGTTTTTGCCTCAAATTCCGTGAACAACCCTGAATTTTCAGCTTCAGTTTGCAAGAAATTATCAATGCCTAAAACCACATCGGCTTTGGTTTTTTCACCTTCTAAACGCACACGGTTGAACATTGTTACACCATTATCAAACGGCATAAATTTTAAATCACAGTTACACTCTTTCTCAAAATTTTGCTCTAATTTTGCAGCCGGACCATATTCAGAGGCAAACGAACTATAAGTGTAAACGGTAAGTGTTGGTTGGTTGGCAAAAGCGGTGGAGGTAAGTAGTGCCAATGAAGATAAAATCAGTTTCATAAAAAGTCCTTCTAAATTACGTTGATAGAAGGATTTAAGAGGCAAGTTTGCTATCTCAAATCCCTACGCTGATATTAATCAGATCAGGTTCTATGGGTATTTCTCAGCCACAAGCGGTCGGATTTTAGAGAAAATTTGCAAATTTTTAAGCAAATTAAACCGCTTGTTGCACCCCAATGAGAACGCTTTATTGTAAAAAGTTTGTTGCTGAATTTCAATATTCGCAAACGTTTGCTATTTAGCAAAAAAATCATTATACTACCCACCTAGTTCAAACAAGGAACTAGAAATGAATTATCCTACTTTAATAATGACTCCAAATTCTACGCAGCTACGCATCGTTTCACGAGGCGTGGCTGTTTTTTTATTCATTTCTAAACATTAAAAATCGCTCTTAAAGGCGATTTTTTTATGATACTTAATCTACATTGACAATATTGAAAGGAATAGCATAGATGAGCCAATTGATTCGTACCCTAAAAGGTCATATTCGTGATGAAATCATTAAAAAAGGCGGCTGGGTAAATGCTCACGCTCACGCAGATCGTGCATTTACAATGACACCCGAGAAAATCACTGTTTATCAAAATGCGAATCTACAACAAAAATGGGACTTGGTAGATGAAGTAAAACGTAATTCAAGCGTAGAAGATTACTACCGTCGCTTCTCTCAAGCGATTGAATTGATGATTTCACAAGGGGTTACTGCATTCGGTACTTTTGTAGATATCGATCAGGTATGTGAAGACAGAGCCATTATTGCCGCTCACAAAGCCCGTGAAGTGTATAAAAACGATATTATCTTAAAATTTGCTAACCAAACCTTAAAAGGAGTGATTGAGCCAACGGCGAAAAAGTGGTTTGATATTGGCTCTGAAATGGTGGATATCATCGGTGGATTGCCTTACCGTGATGAATTAGATTATGGCAAAGGCTTGGAAGCAATGGATATTTTAATGGAAACTGCCAAATCACAAGGTAAAATGTTGCACGTTCACGTCGATCAATTTAACTCACCAAAAGAAAAAGAAACCGAGCAACTATGTGATAAATCAGTTGAACACGGAATGCAAGGGCGAGTTGTCGCTATTCACGGTATCTCAATTGGGGCTCACCCAAAAGATTATCGTAAAATGTTGTATCAAAAAATGCGTGATAGCCAAATGATGGTGATTGCCTGCCCGATGGCGTGGATTGATAGTGGTCGTAAAGAAGACCTCCAGCCGTTCCACAACGCTTTAACGCCTGCGGATGAATTAATTCCTGAAGGCATCACAGTGGCAGTGGGGACAGATAACATCTGCGACTATATGGTGCCACTGTGTGAAGGCGATATGTGGCAAGAGTTAAGCCTACTTTCTGCGGGTTGCCGTTTCACTAACTTAGAAGAAATGGCAAATATCGCCAGTATTAATGGACGAAAAGTGTTGGGTTTATAATTCACAGCTTTATTTATTCAAAATAAAAAAGAGTTAATATTTGGCATATTAACTCTTTTTTAGTTCTACTGTACTTGCTTATCTTCTATATTTACCTGCCATTGCTTGGTACACCGCATTTTCATTCGCTAAGATGGTGTACTTGGCATTTAAAATGGCAAGTTGGGAATTACGCTCGGTGTTCATTGCAGCTATCCATTCACGGAATTCTGAAACACCTTGTTCATAACGATTTTTGTAGTATGTACTGATGCGTTTATCTTGATTATATGCATCTTGTAGCACTTTTAACGAGCTTCTTGATTGCGTATAGCCATAATAATAACGGTCAATTTCATTTAACGCCGAAGTAATTTTTTGCTCATAATTCAAACGAGCCGTTACATAATCCGCTTCTGAAATTTTTACGTTATTTTTTACACGATTCCAATCTAAGAATGGTAAATCCAGTTTAATTAACGCATTGCCAACCGGGTTATCTGCAATATTCCCCACATTTGTAGCATTACCAGTAATAGAACCGCCAATAGTTAAAGTTGGGAACCAGCTTTTCTCTGTCGCCGTTAAAGATTTAAAGGCACTTTGTAAACGTTGTAATGAACCTACTACATCAGGGCGATTTGCAATCGCTGAAACCGGCACATTTAAATCCACGCCTTGCAATTTCACATTCATAATATTTGGATAGCGGATATTAAGCGGTGTATTTGGGTGAACATTTAGCAAATTGCGTAACGTCTGCTCTGCCGTTTTTTGCATTGTGCGTAATTCAATCACCTTGTTGCGAGCAGTTAAAACTGCTTGCTGTGCTTGATCTACCGCTAAACGGTCAATTGCACCTGCATTCATCTTGTTCGTTAAAATACGGCTGATTTGCTCATAGTTTTTAATGCTTTCTTCGGTAATACGAATAGCATCACGGTAATAAGCTAATTGATAATAAGTAGTTACCACTGAGTTGATGATAGATAAGCGAGTTGCTTTTAAATCTTCAACTGTCGCTTTATGAACCCATTCTGCCGCACTCGCGGTGTCAGCTAAACGCTGCCATAAATCAATGGTATAACTTAAATTGAATGCTGCTTGAGCCGCTGTAGTTGAAACACCGGTTGAAATATTATTAGAAGAAGCCGAACCCAATCCTTTTGCGGCTGAAGCAGAACCTGAACCACTAAAGGTTGGAACTAGATTTGCTCCCACTAAGTTCGCATTATAAAGAGCTTTATTTACTGCAATCCCACTTTTTGCTAAATCAAGATTGTTTTTAACGGCTAAATCAACAACACGGTTTAATTCCGCATCACTATAACCTTGCCACCATTGCTCATTAATTTGATATTGCTTAGTGATTTCATCATAACTTTGATAAGTTTCTTGTGCTTTTTGCAAAGAACCATCATTGCTCATATTTCCGGTGGTACAAGCCGTTACCGTTAAGGCTAACACCACAGAAAAGGCTAATTTTGAGAGTTTCATTCTATGTCCTTATTTGGGATAAAATAATTTTGTGAAAAAATTTGGGTAGAAAACCGGCGTATTCTACCCAAAAACTACGTTTCTTTCCAGCTAAAATGAACGCTTGTTCATTTAGTTATGTAATAGTTCACTAATCAGATTGGTATGACGAATTTTCTGACTATTTAAGCTGACACGCTCTGCCACTAAAATTGCTTTTAGCTCAGAAAGAGCTTGTTCAAAGTTATCATTAATAATCACGTAATCAAACTCATCATAATGGCTCATTTCAGAAACGGCTTCTGCCATACGTTTTGCAATGGTTTCTGCTGAGTCTTGCCCTCGCCCGATTAAGCGTTTTTCGAGTTCAGCTTTTGAAGGTGGCAAAATAAAGATCGTTTTCACATTTGCCACTTTTTCCCGAATCTGTCTTGCCCCTTGCCAGTCAATATCAAGGAAAACATCAATCCCTTGTTCAAGGCTGCGTTCAATCATTGGTAGCGATGTGCCATAGTAATTACCGAACACTTCCGCCCATTCCAAAAAATGCTCTTGCTCAATTAAACGCTTAAATTCTTCGTGGTTGGTAAAGTAATAATGCACGCCATCTTGTTCAGCCGGACGTGGATTACGGGTTGTGTGAGAAACAGAAAGTTGGACTTCAGAACGTGGCAAATCAGCTAATAATGCGTTAATTAACGACGATTTACCTGCACCACTGGGTGCTGAAATAATATAAAGATGACCTAAACTCATTTTCTTAATCAATTTAAAACAGATAAAAATAATGGACAATTTTCATTGTCCATTACACAAAATTACTTACGAGCCAAAGGCGGAACAAAGGTAATACCTAAATCCCAAGGCTGCTCAATCCAGGTTTCTTGTGGAATGTCGATGATATAATCATCAACTAATGGAGCACCTTGTGGTTTAGCAAATACGGTTACAAAACGTGCTTTCGGGTACATTCTGCGAATTTCTTTTGCGGTATTTCCGGTATCCACCAAATCATCTACTACAATAAAACCTTCTCCATCAGTTTCAGCTGCGTGTAATACTTTTAATTCACCTTGATTATCGTGATCGTAGCTTGCGATACACACTGTTTCTACGTGGCGAATACCCAACTCACGTGCTAAAACAGCTGCAGGGAATAAACCGCCACGGCTCACTGCAATAATCCCTTTCCACTGAGAAGCGGGTAATAAATTTTCTGCCAACTTACGGGCGTGCATATGGAACATATCCCACGTTACCACATATTTTTCGTTTGTGTATTTTTCGCTCATAGAAACAACCTAATATAAAATTGGGGCTCACCCCGATATAAAAAAATTGCACTAGAATAACCTGAAAATGGTTTTTTCGCCATCATTTCATTCATTTTTTTATACAACTTATTACGCAACCGTATGCGTAGTGCAAAAAATCAGCACTAAAATAGCTTCTCTAACGTAAAAAACAGTTCTTTATTTTGTCGAGAGTAAAAATCGGCAATATTACTATCCATTTTTTGATAACGGAAATTCAACTTCGGCACAATGCCTTGCCAATGCCAAGTACGATTCCAAACCGCAAGATTAACTTGATATTCCTTATCTTGCCGTTTATAGCCAAATAAATAGTGCTTATCGGCAAAATAGCGTTTTCCAAAGCCTAAACTTGCCTGAGTTGCCCATTTTTCGCCCTGATAAACCGCCCCAACTCTTGCTAACCACTTATTTGACGTTTGAGCTTTCTCACGAGCGATTTCACGACTGCCGTCTAAATTTGCAAAAAATCGCCAGTTTTTGACTGCTTGCCACTGCACTCCAGTACTGATTTGGTGCTGATAACTGTTATAACGACTTGCCGTTAGCTCATCAAAATAACGTTTTTGCAAATGCGTAAAACTCCCCGACACCAACCATTGCGAATTGAGATAACGCAAACCACTTACCGTTGCTCCAAATTGGTAATTATAACGGCTACTTCCCAACCAATTCTGCTCAATAAATGGCGAAACGCTAAAGCGATAGCGAGCCTTGCGGTAACTATAACTTGGCGAAATAGAAAGAGATTGCTCACGGTAATCTTGATTATCCCAATAATAAATACCGCTATAATTTAGCCCTAACCCCACAAAATGGTTGCCACGCAAATTCTGCAATTTGCTTAATCCGAAACCATAGCGAACACCTTTTGCCGATTGTGGAAGACTTTCTTCATTTTTACGGAAAATCCGCCCATTTACGTTCACAATCGGCGAAGATGACGCATTATTCACATTATTGGTTTGGGTATATTGCAGATAAAAATCAGGCTGCCAACGCTCATTTTCTGCAATTTGCATTTGAGTAGTCGCCACAATTTTGCCTAAATCGGGCGGTAAATTGGCTTGAATATGGCTAAATTCACGCTCCGCCTCACGAAATTGCTGATCTTCTGCCAAAACTAACGCTAAATCAAAACGTGGATAAACCAAATTGGGATTTCTGGCGAGTAATTGGCGGTAGTGAAAAATGGCTGAATGATGATCTTTTTTCGCATAGGCAAGTGCCGCTTGGGCGTAATGCCAAAGTAAAGGATCAACATTTGGCATTTGCTGATAATGGCTTAAAAGCGGTGCTAAGTTTTCCCAATTTTGGCTCAAAATTGCTTGGTTAATTTGCTGTTCAACAGTCTGATTGAATGAATATTCAGCTTGATAAGCGGTCGTTTTTTGCGATTTTTTTACAAAATTTTGTTCAAATTTGACCGCTTGTGAATGGCGTTCAAAAGAAACGGGATCTGTGTTGTGCTCAATCACGGTTTCTGCCAACACAAAAGGGATAAAAAGTGGAAATAACAGGGTATATTTTTTCATAAAGATAAAGAAAATGGGTAGATACGGTTAATATAAATGCCGTTTAATTTGTGGTTAAACGGCATTGGATATTAGAAAAGGTTATTATTGGATATCGCCACGAGTGCCGGCAAGACCGTAATTATCTTTACCTAATGTCATTTTACCACCAATTTCTTCTGCATTTGGTCCAAAGAATTCAATTCGATAAGAACCTGTTGCATTTATATCTGAATGAGCTTTTCCGCTAATAGTAGTATTAGAAATTTTACCCTCTGCTAGCACAACATTTGGCTCATATTTCAAATTTGTTACAGATCCTGAACCGATACGTTTATTAAAATCTACATTATAGCTAAGATTACCTTGAGCATTACCTTTGTGGAAAGTATCAAAAGCATTTCCTGTATAAGTAGCTTTCCCTTCTGAAGGAAGGGCATCAACAGGAGTTTTTACTCCTTTCGCACCAGGATTAAAAGTATATTCTTCTACTCTCTGACCGTTAATTGTTCCTGTTTTTAAAGAATAACTACCTCTTACAACAGAATACTGCTGGTTGTATAATAATGAACCTTTTTCCGTAGTAGTATCTTCGCTCACTGTTGAACAATAGTTATTAACACAGCTTGAACTACTGTAGCTTCTTGGAGTTGATGAAGTATTATAAAGAGTCAAACCATTTTCCCAATCTGCACTTGTAATACCTTTAGCATTATCAATAACAATGACATCAAGATTTGCTTTTGCTACATCATCACTATTGGCTACATTATTTTTTGCAAATGTTTGTGCCTTATCATCAGAAAGTCCTTCGTTTTTTGCCATTTCAACTAATTGACTAAAGCGAGCTTTTTCCTGAACTAACTTATCTAATGCAACTTTTGCAGTTTCTGCATTGTTATCAATATGAGCATTTGCGTAATTTTGAGCTTCATCAGAAGTTAAACCAGCTTCTTTTGCCTTACTAATTAAGTTACTTAATTTTTCTTCTCTTGCTTTACGCTCTG